>DFIR01000092.1:96553-108357 GCA_002372815.1 Lachnospiraceae bacterium UBA3692 | reverse complement strand
TGGAGTAGAAGGACAGCTCCTCCTTGTCGTGGTCGCGCATGCGGGTCTCTTCCGGCTTCAGGCCGAGGGTCATCAGCCAGTTCCAGCAGAAATCCTTCCAGTAGGCGAACCACTCGAGGTCCGTATCGGGCTCACAGAAGAACTCCATCTCCATCTGCTCGAACTCTCTCGTGCGGAAGGTGAAGTTGCCGGGCGTGATCTCATTGCGGAAGGACTTGCCGATCTGGCAGATGCCGAAGGGGATCTTCTTGCGGGACGTTCTCTGCACGTTCTTGAAGTTGACGAAGATGCCCTGGGCCGTCTCCGGGCGCAGGTAGACCGTGGCGCTGGAATCCTCGGTGACGCCCTGGAAGGTCTTGAACATCAGGTTGAACTGGCGGATGTCCGTCCAGCGGTGCTTGCCGCAGCTGGGGCAGGGGACCTCGAACTTGTTGATGAAGCTCATCATCTCGTCGTTGGTCCAGCCGTCGACGCTGCCGTCGAGGGTCATGTCATGCTCCGCGGCATAGTCCTCGATCAGCTTGTCGGCGCGGAAGCGCTCACCGCAGCTCTTGCAGTCCATGAGCGGGTCGGAGAAGCTCTTCAGATGGCCGCTGGCCACCCAGGTGCGGGGGTTCATCAGGATCGCGCAGTCAACGCCCACGTTCTCCGGGCTCTCCTGCACGAACTTCTGCCACCACGCCTTCTTGACGTTGTTCTTGAGCTCCACGCCCAGGTTGCCGTAGTCCCAGGTATTGGCCAGACCGCCGTAGATCTGGGAACCGGGATAGATGAAGCCTCTGGCGTTTGCCAGGGCGACGATTTTGTCCATTGTTTTTTCCATTGTGCGTGACGCTCCTTCTCTATAAAATAATAGCTTTTATTGCCGTCCTCCCGGAGGATGATGTCCTTCCGGATACACTGAACATGTATTATAAAGTACGCGCCGCCATTTTTCAACAGCGGCGCGTAAAACCTGCAGTATCAATACCGTCCTGATGTTCTCACTGCGCGAGCAGCGACAGGATCTCCAGGCTCGCGAACGAGTGGTCCAGGGATCTCGCGCAGACTTCGCCGGACCACGCCTCCAGCTGCCGCAGCGCCTCCTCGTTCACGGCGATGCCGAAGAGCCCCTTGCTCGGGGAGGTCTCGATGTGCTGCAGTGCGCGCAGCGCCGCCGGGGACAGCTCCCTGCCCTCCGGCAGGCCGGGATACTCCCCCTGCAGGATCACGGTCCGCAATTCGAAGATGCACCGAGTGAGCCGGTCCGACAGTTTCGGGTTCTCCAGAGCCCTGAGCGCCTGGTACAGGAGCAGGAGCTGGGGCGAACCGTCCTGTCCCTCCCTGGTCACGTACTCGGAGACTTCCAGGAAATAGGAGCCGTAGCACGCCCCCTGCACATTCTCCCGGAAGCTCTCGAAGAAAGACTCGATCTTCGCGCCGTAGAGGCGGTTGGAGCTCCTCCCCTCCGCGATGGTGAATCTGCCGAACGCGAACGGGGCGGCCGCCGCCATCAGGGTGCTCCCGGGCCGTCTCGCGCCTTTGGCAAAAGCGCTGACCCTTCCCAGTTCCCTCGTGAGCAGCACGACACGCCGGTCGTACTCCCCGGCCGGCGCGCTGCGCAGGACCATGCCTGTCACTTCGATCTGACTTCCCGGACTGCCTCCGCTCAACGAAGCTCCTTTATATCGTAGCCGAAACTCTTCATCTGCAGGTCGTTGTCCTTCCAGTCCTTGCGGACCTTCACGAACAGCTTCAGGTTCACCTGGACCTGCAGCATCTCCTCGATGTCCTGTCTGGCAGCCATCCCGATCTTCCGGAGCATCTCGCCGCCCTTCCCGATGATGATCCCCTTGTGGGAATTTTTCTCGCAGATGACGGACGCTTCGATGTCGCAGATCTCCCGCCCGTTGCCGCGTTTGCGGTAACGGAACTGCTCGATGGTGACCGCGATGCCGTGGGGGACCTCCTCCTGGAGGAGGCGCAGGGCCTTCTCGCGGATCATCTCCGCGGCGATCTCCCGCTCCGTCTCCGTCGTCACGGTGTCCGCGTCATAGAAGGGCGCGCCTTCCGGCAGTAACCGGTAGATGCAGTCCATGAGGGCATCCACGCCCTCCCCGGTGCGCGCGCTGACGGGCAGCACTTCCGCGTAACGGTTTCCCTCGTCCTCCGTGTAGGCGGCGATGACCGGGAGGATCTCCTCCTTCTTGACCGTGTCGGTCTTGTTGACGACGAGCAGGACCGGCGTCTTCACCTCCCTGAGCATGGCGGCGATCTCCGCCTCCATCTCCGTGCGCTTCTCCCGCGGCTCGATGAGCCACAGGATCAGGTCCACTTCGTTCAGGGTGCCCAGCGCAGCCTTGTACATGTACTCGCCGAGCCGGTTGGCCGCTTTATGGATGCCGGGCGTGTCGAGGAAGACGATCTGGCCTCTCTCATCCGTGTAGACGGTGCGGATCCTTGTCCGCGTCGTCTGCGGCTTGTAGGAGGTGATGGCGATCTTCTGCCCGATCATCCGGTTCATCAATGTGGATTTGCCGACGTTGGGGCGTCCGATGATCGTCACGAATCCCGCCTTGCCGGCTGTCTCTGTCTTCTGATTCTCCACCTATGTTCTCTCCTGATTATTTGTGACTTGTCAGAACAGCTTCTCGATGCTGTCGAACATCCCGCTGTATTCCCGGATCTTCGCCTCCGCGCCGACGACGCTGCAGGCGCCCGTCTCCATCGCCGCGTCGAGATAATCGCCGAGGCGCCGGATATCCTCTTCGGTGCAGTCGAGGATCTCGTCCCGCTCCTTCTGGATGCTCTCCGCCGATTCGCCGCGCAGCCACGCGTACATGGAATAGGTGCCGAGCAGGGAAGGGGTCATCGGCTGGTCGAGGTCGGATACGGCGCCGATGATCAGGCGGGTCAGTTCCTCCTCGTCCAGCTGCGTGCGGCGGATGAAGTCGCCCGCATTCTCAAATGTCTCCACCGTCCTGCGCAGGTGCGGGTCGCGGTAGGACACCATGTAGGCTGTGCCGGTCTTGCCGAAGCCGCTCATGCAGCCGTAGGCGCCGCCCTTCTCGCGGATCTGGGGCCAGAGATAATTGTATCCCAGGTGCACGCGCAGGACCCGGAGGGCGCCCGTGTAAGGGCGGTCCGGACTCTCGAAGCTGCCCGCCCTGCAGACGTACTGGACCTGTCCGGGCGTGATGAAAGCTTCTCTCTTTCCTGTCACCGACGGGCGGAACAGGCCTGTCTCCACCTCTTCCGTGTGCAGCGCGCCGGTCCACGCCGGCATCGCAGCCATCACGCGGGCCAGATCCTCACTGGATGCCGTGCAGTCGGTGAGCAGGTTCTCCGCGCGGAACAGGCAGCGGCACGTCTCCTCCAGTCCCGCCGAGAGTTCCCGCAGAGCCGGTTCGCGGACTTCCGTGTCCTCCGACAGGATGCGTCCGCACAGTTCGTCCAGATCCTTGTAGGCCTTCTGGCCGGTCAGGAGGTCGGACAGGACCGTCTCCTCCCGGAAGGAGCTGAGTGCCTTGATCGCGGCTGTATTGTGGCCGGCGGACATGAACATGTATCTCTGGCCGGCGCGCTCCTCCTCGAGGACTTCGCAGATGCGCACGGCGTCAGTGAACCTGGTCCGCAGCGCGATCTCCTGCACCAGCTGCAGCATATCCTCCAGATTTCCGGAGAAAGCCTTCACAGACAGGATAAAAGCAGAGGTATATCCCCTCTTCCACACCGGATTGACCATCGTGTCCGTCCCCGCGGAGATGCCGCCGGTGCGGATATGGACCTCCTGGTCCAGCTTCTCGTAGGAGTACGCCTCCGTGTCCAGCGCCCCAAGCAGGGTGCGGAGGATCGGCACATACCGGTAGAGTCTCTCCGGAAGGGATTCCATATTGAAGAGGAACCGCAGGTAGATGATCCCGTTCGTGAAGATCTCGTGCGCCAGGACGCGCACGCCGTTCTCCTCGCAGAGTCTGTTGACCGGATACTGGGCCTCCCGCTTCAGCTGCGACCGCTTCAGGCTGGGGATCGACGCGATGGCTTCCGGTGAATCCGGCGTCCCCTGCCACTTTCTAAGTGCCGCCTCTTCGTCCCGGATCCTTGCGAGATCCTCCTCCGTGAAGGAGGCGGCGATCCTGTCGAGCCTGGCGCGCAGCTCCGCGTCCTTGCGGTCCGCGAGGCCCTTCTCCGGGCGCAGCACCAACAGGCTGCTGTGCGGCACATCCAGCAGATATTTCCGGATCAGCTCCTCGAAATAACCGTTCTCCGCGTCTTCGCGCAGCTCGCTGTAATAGCGGACGATGTTGAGGCCCCTCCAGGGATCCTCCTCGTGATAGAGCCAGGTCTCCAGCGCCGCCAGTCCGTAGATCAGTCCCTTCGGGGTCGTCCCGTAGTTGGCTTCGCGGAAGCGGAATTCGTAATAAGAGATGCCGGCAGCGATCGCGCCGCGGTCCAGACCCCGGTCCGCCGCTTCCGTGAGCACGCTGCGGATGACTTCCAGGAACTCCTCTTTCCTCTCCGGATCCGTGTTCTGGGATACGACGGAGAAGACCGGCTGACGCAGGGACGTGTCGAAGGAGGTGATCACATCCTCGCCGATCCCGCGCTCGCGCAGCGCCTTCTTGAGAGGCGCGCCTTCCGCGCCTCCCAGCACGTACTCGAGGATTTGGAGTGCGACGGCTGTTTTCTCATCCAGGGTATCCTGGCCCAGGCAGATGTTCAGGGCCAGATAGCTCTTGCCCTTCTCGTCCTCGTCCTCAAGGATCGAATAGCGCCGCTCCGCGACCGCCATCTCCTTGAACGGGGGCTCCACAGGGATCGTCGAATCGATCTGGAGCCGGTCGAAGCGGGACAGATATTCGCTGTCCATGAACTGCAGGCGCTCCTCCACGTCCATGTCGCCGTAGAGCACGATGAAGCTGTTCGACGGGTGATAGTACCTGCGGTGGAAGTCCAGATAGGCCTCATAGGTCAGGTCCGGAATGACTTCCGGGTCCCCGCCGGACTCCACGGCATACGGCGTGTGCGGGAACAGCGTCGCGAAGATCTCGCGGCCGAGCACGTCATCGGGCGACGAAAGGGCGCCCTTCATCTCGTTGTAGACGACGCCGTTGACGGTGAGCGCGCCGGTGTCAGGGGCGATCTCGTAGTGCCAGCCCTCCTGGCGGAAGATGTTCTGCTCCCTGTAGATGTTGGGATAGAACACCGCGTCCAGGTAGACGTGCATGAGATTGCGGAAGTCCTGGTCATTGCAGCTCGCGACCGGGTAGACGGTCCTGTCCGGATAGGTCATCGCGTTCAGGAAGGTCTTGAGGGACCCCTTGACCAGCAGCTTGAAGGGGTCACGCAGGGGAAAACGTTCCGAGCCGCACAGCACGGTGTGCTCGATGATGTGCGCGACGCCCGTGGAGTCCGCCGGCGGCGTGCGGAAGCCGATGCTGAAGACCTTGTTCGGGTCCCCGCAGGGCATCACCAGCACTCTCGCGCCGGTCTGCCTGTGCCGCAGCAGGTGTCCTGTCAGCTGCAGGTCCGGCAGTTCCCGGCTCTCTATGAGTTCATAGGAGGCGGGAAAGCGGAAGTCTGCAGCAGTAGATGTCTTTGTTGTATCCATGTAGCTCCTTAGCAGTGGAAGTCAGAAGTCGTGTCAGCGTTTGGACTTGTCGTACACTTCGCCCAGTGCCCGCGGCGAGCGCGTGTGCTTCGACAGGAAGATCAGCAGGAACAGCGTGAGCACGTAAGGCAGGATCATGACCAGGTCCTGATAGCTGGAAGGCAGTCCCAGGTGCTGCACCAGCTGGTATCCCGCGCTCCTCGCGAATCCGAAGATCACGCAGGCCCCGAGGGTCGGCAGGATCGACCAGTTGCCGAAGATCAGCGCCGCGATCGACAGGTAGCCGTATCCCACGAAGAAGCTGGAGGCGAACTTCGCGGAGATGGAGTAGGCGAAGGCCATGCCGGCGATGCCGGACAGCGCGCCGGACATCATGACGGCGAAATAGCGGATCTTCGCGACGTCCATGCCGGCCGCGTCCACCGCGTGCGGGTTGTCGCCGCAGGCGCGGATATGCATGCCGAGAGGCGTCTTGTAGAGCAGGTACCACACGATGACGGCCGTGATGATGATGATGACCTCGAAGGGATAGACCTTCGTGAAGAAAGCGCCGATCACCGGGATCTTCGAGATCCCGGGCACCGTGAACCGGATCGAGGCGCCGAGGTCGATCTTGTCGCTGGGCCTGCCGAAGACGCTGCGGTTGATCGTCTTGACGAGGAAGATCGTGAGCGCCTCCGCCAGAATGTTGATGACGACGCCGCTGATGACCTGGTTGGCCTTGCAGCGGATGCAGATCAGGGCGTGCAGCAGCGCGTACAGGGCGCCGCCGAGGATCGCGAACAGGAAGCTCATGTAATAGGGCACCTGGGACGTCGCGCCGAACTGCAGCGTCAGGCAGTAGGCTGCCAGCGCGCCGGCGAAAGCGCCCATGCCGGAGAGTCCCTCGAGCGCGAGGTTCGTGATGCCGCTGCGCTCACTGTAGATGCCGCCGATCGCCATGATGAAGAGGGGCAGCGTGAAGGCCATGCCGTCGATGATGATATTGTTCAGCGCGTTCATGCGGTCTTCCCTCCCTTCTTAGAGCGGAGCTTCCCGAACAGTTCCATGTACAGCACGCTGATCGTGGTCGACAGCAGGATGATCGCCGTGATGACCGACGCGATCTCGCTCTCCAGACCGGACTGCGAGCTCATATAGGTGGAACCCTTGCTGATGATCTGCAGGAGCAGCGTCGAGGCCAGGATCCCGAAGGGATTCGAATTGCCGACCAGGCAGACCGCGATCGCGTCGTAGCCGGTGGAGACCAGCACACGCGGCTGGATCGAGGCAAAATAGCCCAGGTAATAGGTCACGCCTGCCAGTCCCGCGAGCGCGCCGCTGATGACCATCGACAGGACGATGCTGCGGCCGACGGCGATGCCCGCATAGCGCGCAGCGGTGTTATTGAGACCGACCGCCTTCAGTTCAAAGCCGAGCACCGTGCGGTCCATCACGAATTTCACGACGAAGACCGCCGCCAGCGCCACGATGAACCCGAGCGGGATATTGAACTTGTAGCCGGCGATCAGGACGTTCTGCAGCGTCAGCCTGGCATTCTCGCCGATGTTGCGGGACTGTCTCGACACCGCGTCCACATAGCGCGTATTGATGAAGAAACTGACGACGTACGATACGATATAGTTGAACATGATCGTCGAGACGACTTCGTTGATGTTGAACCGGTATTTCAGGAAGCCGACGATCGCGCCGAGCGCCGCGCCGACCGCCGCGCCGATGAGCAGGACCAGCGGCTTCGCGAGTCCTGCCGGGATCGCGCTGTAACCGATCGTGATCGTCGCGATAAAACCGGCGGCGAGCATCTGCCCCGCCACACCGATGTTGAACAGGCCGGCCTTCATGGCGACGGCGACGGCGAGCGCCGCGAAGATCATCGGTGTCAGGAAGTCGATATAGCTGCAGAGGTCCGTCAGCATGCCTCTGCCCGCCGCGTACTTGCCCTTCGGGGCCAGGCCGCAGCCCTGCAGCAGGTTGAAGTAGGCCGTCAGCGGATTTTTGCCGAGGATCAGGATGATGACGGCTCCGACAAGGAGACCGACAAGAATGGAAATGGCGGCGTTGCGGAGAACACGGTTCTTATTCATTTGCGCTTCACCCCCATCATGTACTCGCCCACTTCCTTGGTGGACAGTGATTCCGCGGGCGCGATCTTTCCGATCTCTCCGGAATAGATGACGCCGATCGTATCCGCCAGATCCATCACTTCATCCAGTTCCAGGGAGATCAGCAGGACCGCCTTGCCCTGGTCTCTCTCGTCGATGATCTGCTGATGGATCTTCTCGATCGCGCCGATGTCCAGGCCTCTCGTGGGCTGGACGAAGATCGTGAGGGGCGCGTTCTGCTCGATCTCTCTGCCGATGATGGCTTTCTGCTGGTTGCCGCCGCTCATGGAGCGGACCTGCGTGTCGCCGCCGTTGGCGCTGCGGATGTCGTAGGTGTTGATCAGGCGCTCGCTGAAGGACTCGAAAGCAGGCTCATTGAGCACGGTCTTCTTCGCGAAGGGATCCTGGTAATAATTGCGCAGCGCGAGATTCTCCCGCAGCGCGAAGTCCAGGATCAGGCCGACGCCGTGCCGGTCCTCGGGAATGTAGGAGACGCCCTTCTGCACCCGCTCGCGGATCGGCAGGTCGGTGATGTCCTGGCCGCCGAGCAGGATCTTTCCTTTGTGAACTTTCTGCAGGCCGGCGATTGCGTCCGCGATCTCCCCCTGGCCGTTGCCGGAAACACCGGCGATGGCGAAGATCTCGCCCGCATGGATCTGGAACGAGACGTTCTTCACGACGTCGAACTTGTCCTGGTTCTGCACGGTGAGATCCTGCACGTCCAGGATGACCTCGCCGAACTTCGCGGGCTTCTTATTGGAAGTGAAGGAGACTTCGCGGCCGACCATCATGTTCGCCATGGTCGCCGTGTCGGTGGTCTTCACGTCGAGCACGTCGATCAGCTTGCCTCTGCGGAGGATCGCGCAGCGGTCCGCGACGCGCTTGATCTCCTCCAGCTTGTGGGTGATCAGGATGATGGTCTTGCCGCTGGCGCGCAGGTTCTCGATGATGGTCAGGAGCGAGTCGATCTCCTGGGGCGTCAGGACGGCGGTGGGCTCGTCGAAGATCAGGATCTCCGCCTCGCGGTAGAGCATCTTCAGGATCTCCACGCGCTGGCGGGTGGAGACGTTGATGTCCTCGATGACGCTCGTGGGATCCACTTCCAGGCCGTACTCCTTCGAGAGCGCGGCGATCTTCCGGTTCGCGGACTCAATGTCCACCCAGGGGAGGAATCCGAAGAGCTTCTTCTGCGGCTCGATGCCCAGGATGATGTTCTCGGCGATCGTGTAGTTGGAGACCAGCTTGAAGTGCTGGTGGACCATGCCGATGTTGAGGTCCGTCGCGTAGTTCGGGGACTGGATCTTCTCCTTCTTCCCGCGCACCCAGATCTCGCCTTCGTCCGGCTCGTACATGCCGAAGAGCATGCTCATCAGCGTGGACTTGCCGGCGCCGTTCTCCCCGAGCAGCGCGAAGATCTCTCCCTTCCGGATCTGCAGCGTCACGTCGTCATTGGCCACAATGCCGGGAAAACGTTTCGTGACATGCCGCATCTCCACGATGTATTCTTCTGCCATTCTCCCCCTCCTTGGTGATGGTGTTGGTGGTGTCATTCTGCCCGCTTTGAGCCATGCCGACAGTCAGCGAACGGGGTTCCATTGCTCGCTTTGAGCACATAAGAGAAGCACAAGGGGATTTGACTCCCCTTGTGCCTGACGGTATAGTCCGAGCGCAGAGGTGCGGACGGGGCTTACCGTATGTGTTCTTCTCAGTTCAGGCCCGTGAAGTCCTCAGGGGTCATTCCGTTGAAGTTCGCAGCGGGAACGATCTCGCCGCTCTTGACCTTTGCGAAGGCCTCGTCGATCTTGGCGACGGTATCGTCGGAGAGCTGATGTCTGCCGGCCTCCTTGACATAGCCGGTGGAATCGCTGTCCGCGCCGAGGAGGGCGTTCTCGCCCTTGAAGGAACCGTCCTTGACAGCGTTGAGCTGCTTCGTGACGTTCATATCCATGATCTTCAGACCGGAGGTCAGGATGATGTTCTTGTCGCCGTTGACGCCGTCGTCATACTGGTCGACATCGCAGCCGATGATATAGACATCGGTGCTCTCCTTCGCCGCCGTGAAGACGCCGTTGCCGGAAGCGCCGGCCGCCACGAAGATCACATCGCAGCCCTGGTCGATGAGCGCCTTGCCGACGGTCTTGCCGGTCTCCTCATCGGAGAAGCTGCCCACATAGTTGCCGCCGACGTTCGCGCCGGTGACATCGGTGCCCGCATAGGAAGCGAGTTCGATGCACTCCGCGGAGGTGCCGTAGTTCTTGTTGGCGTAGTTCACGCCGCTCTCGAAGCCGTACTGATAGTTGACGTTGGAAGGATACGCAATGCCGTTCACGACGGCGACCTTGCCGGTCTTGGTCTCCATGGCAGCAGCGAGACCTGCGCAGAAGCCGCTCTCCTGCTCCTTGAACTGCATGGCATAGACGTTGTCGCAGGCGACCTCATTGCCCTCGGCGTCGCTCGGATAGGTGTCGACCAGGATGAAGTCCACATCCGGGTTGTCCGTGGCGATCTGGCCGATGCCGGCGAACTGGAAGCCGCAGCAGACGATGACGTCATAATCCGCGACGATGTCCTCGACGGTCTGGATGCAGGCGCTGACGTCGCCGGTCTCCTCGCGCACGGGGTTCACGGTCGCATCGGGATTCTCCGCGATGAAGTCCAGAATACCGTTGTAGTTGTTCTGGTTGAAGGAACCGTCATCGACGCCTGAAGGCGAAGAGACGATCGCGATCTTCAGACCTTCCGCCGCCGTCTCCTCGGCAGGAGCTTCCGCTGCGGCTTCCTGGGCGGGCTCTTCCTTGGCACCGCTGTCGGCGGATGTCGCAGGAGTTCCGCAAGCCGTCATCAGCATCGCGACCATCGCGGCGCTCAGAAGGGTTGCAAGGATCTTTTTCATGTCTTTCCTCCCTTGTTGAAAAAAAAGTAGAAGTGGATAGTATTACATTGTGATTATTGCACAAATCCGCTTGAAAAAAAAGTACCGTTCCCGCAGATTCTTGCAAATCCCCGCTGCATCTGTTATGATTTTCCAGACAAGGGCCAGTCATGGTTTCGACAGGGGTCTTGAAGGTGGAGAAGCTATCCGTCGCCGCACGTAAACGGCAAATCTAAAAATAAACGCTAACAACAGAGTAGCACTCGCGGCTTAATCTAAGCCGCTGTCGCCCGGGGGACACCCGCATCCTCCGGATACGGCATCATGAAAGCGGGAAACGACGCGGGGATCGCCCCGGACCCGCGGGCGTAACAGGGACTACCGACGCGGAAGGACTGCCTTTCATCCCGCCGCACGAGGGAACCGGCTCCGGCCGCAAAGAACGGCTATGATAGTAGAAGGACGCTGAATGGGCTTTTGGACACGGGTTCGACTCCCGTCTGGTCCATAAAACGGGAAACGCAGGGTTTATCTGTGTTTCCCGTTTTTGCTAGATAATATCTGCGAAAATCGTTATATGCATTTAGAATAAAATCAAAATGCATAGACGATAATACAAGTGTTTTGGATACTTTTGATACAAAAATGATACTTGCCCCAAAATGAGGGTAAGACGAAAACAAGCCCCGGATGGATCTCTCCCTCCGGGGCTGATCTGATTCATGCCATATGTAGTTTCTGTGCAATTGCTTCCTGTAAGACCTGGGAAAAGTTTAGGCCTGCAGCAGTCGCTGCCTCATTCATCCATTCAGGAATCGTCAATGTTTTCTTTACCGCTTTGTTGTTGAACCTCTTCCGATATTCCATAGTATCGGCTGCCACGAAGTTCACAAACTCGTTCTCTTTTACTCCAATAGCATCTTGTGCAGACGGTTCCGGAATTTCTCTTTTCTCTGCTTCTTTCCTGCTCCGGGGGCGATAACGGGGCCGCAGAATTGCTCCGCCGCCCCGCTGTCGCCCTCTTCAGGGCTCAGATGTTCTGCAGGATCTCCCTCGCAACATACACGCCGCTGGCCGAGGCGTGGGACAGGGAGTGGGTGACGCCGCTGCCGTCGCCGATGATGTAGAGGCCCTTCAGGCAGGTCTCCAGATGCTCGTCCAGCTCCACTTCCATATTATAGAACTTGACTTCCACGCCGTAGAGCAGGGTGTCGTCGTTGGCGGTGCCGGGGGCGATCTT
>DFIR01000092.1:96305-96469 GCA_002372815.1 Lachnospiraceae bacterium UBA3692 | reverse complement strand
TGATGCCGTCCAGGATCCGCTTCGGCAGGACCAGGCTCAGGTCGCCGGGCTCCGCTTTCAGGGTCGGCGTGACGAAGGACTCCTCGATCCTCTGCTTCGTGCTGCGTCTTCCGCGGATCAGGTCGCCGAAGCGCTGGATGATGACGCCGCCGCCCAGCATGTTG
>DFIR01000092.1:50252-96252 GCA_002372815.1 Lachnospiraceae bacterium UBA3692 | reverse complement strand
CGCCGCCGCCCAGCATGTTGGAGAGGCGGGCGATCGACTCGCCGTATCCGTTGCTGTCTTTGAACGGAACGGAGAAATGCTTGGAGACGAGCAGCGCGAAGTTCGTGTTCTGGGTCTGGCGCGCCGGATCCTCGAAGCTGTGGCCGTTCACGGTCACGATGCCGTTCGTGTTCTCATTGACGACCCGCCCGTAAGGGTTCATGCAGAAGGTGCGGACGTTGTCCTCGAACTTCTCCGTGCGGTAGACGATCTTGCTCTCGTACAGCTCGTCGGTAAGGTGGGAGAACAGCGCCGCCGGAAGCTCTACGCGCACGCCGATGTCCACGCGGTTCGACCTGGTGGGGATCTCCAGCTCCCCGCAGACCTGCTGCATCCACTTGCTGCCGCTGCGGCCGACGGAGACGATGCACGTGCCGCATGTGAACACGTCCTCCTCCGTGTAGATCCTGTAACCGCAGGCCTTCGTGCGATCCTCCCCGCTCTCCTCCCCGCAGGCCTCGATCCTGCGCACCGGTGTGCGGAAATAGAAGTCCGCCTTGTCCTTGAGCTCCGCGTACAGGTTCTCCAGGACCACATAGTTGATATCCGTCCCGAGATGGCGCACGGAGGCGTCCAGAAGTTTCAGCTTGTTCTGCATGCAGAGCTTCTTGAGCTCTGTGTTGGCGGTGCTGTACAGTTTCGTCCCCTCTCCGCCGTGGGAGAGGTTGATCTCATCCACATATTCCATCAGCTCGAGAGCCTTCTTCTTGCCGATGTACTCGTGGAGCGTGCCGCCGAAGTCATTGGTGATATTGTATTTTCCGTCCGAGAAGGCGCCGGCGCCGCCGAATCCGCTCATGATCGAGCAGGTGCTGCAGCCGATGCACTTCGTGACCGTCTCGCCGTCGATGGGACAGCGTCTCTTCGTGAGCTCATTGCCCTTCTCAAACACGGCGACCTTCAGGTCCGGGTTCCCGTTCACAAGTTCATAGGCGGAGAAGATCCCGCCGGGACCCGCGCCGATGATGATCACATCATATCTCTTACTCTTCACTTCCTGCATTCTCTTTACTTCCTGCTTTCTATTTACTTCCTGCTTGCCGGTCGTCCAGGAAAGAGCGGATCTCCGCGATCAGCCGCTCCATCTTCTCGTCAAACCCTGTGCTGTTGTCGATGATCCTGAGGTGGTGGTGGGACGACCAGCAGCGGATCCCCCGCCGGTCCATCTCGACGGCCTGTGCCGGTGTCTCGTAGCGCGCACCGTTGTTATCGAGGCTGTAGTAAGCCTCCGCGCCGTCGGCGGCCGTCACCAGGTGGAAGACCGCGTCGTAGCTGTCGAGCAGGGACTGCTCGTCTCTCCCCACGAACCGGAGGACCTCCGCGTATTCCTCCTCGTTCATGTAGATCTTGTTGTCCAGCGCCCCGCGGTCGCAGACCATCAGGACCCTGTCCGCATCCATCGTGCGCACGCCCTGCCCGAAGATGTCCTCCTTCTCCAGCTGAAGGCGCATCTGGCATTTCTGATAGTCAAGGTTGGTGCCGCAGGTCCAGGGCGTCACGCCGCCGCCGATCAGCTCGGTCGCTGTCTCCGGCACGATCACTACACGCCACCCTTGCTCCTCCGTAAAAGCTTTCCGGATCCACTCCATCCCGGTGGATTTCCCTCCGCAGGGACCGCCCGTGATCACGATCTTGATGATATCCATCCTTTCCCTCCTTTCGGGTCAGGCTGCCGCCTCTTCCGGCGCGGCGCGGCCGCACCAGCCTCATTGTACCACAAAACTGCAGGGAGATACATTTTCCCTCTTCCTCCGGCTGCAAGGATTGTACGCAATCCGTTCTTATTGTAGAATGGACAGTACACTTTTAAGACAGGAGGTCACACACATGAAATCATCGCAGCGGCCGGCAGACGCCGGTCTCCTTACACCGGTACAGGCGGACGATCTGTACAGGTATACATTTCTCTCCTCCCTGCAGCGGTCCCCCGACGGCCGGCAGGCCGCCATGGTCACAGCGCGCATGGACAGGGAGAACGACAGCTATCGCAGCGACCTCTCGCTGGTCGCGCCCGAAGGAATCCGGCCGATGACCGCCGACGGAAAGGTGCGGTTCTACACCTGGGAGGACGACCGGCATCTTCTCTTCGCCGCCGTCCGGACAGAAGCCCAGAAGAAACAGGCCGATGACGGCGACCCCGTGACCCACTTCTACCGCCTTCCCATCGACGGCGGTGAGGCGGCACTCGCTTTCTCCACACCTTTCAGCGCTTCTTCCGTAAGAGCGCTCGGCGGAGGGAGATATCTCTTCGCGGGAACGGTCCACAAGGACGCCCCGGATCTGTATCTGGCTTCCAAGGAGACGCGGGATGCCTGGATGAAGGCGCGCAAGGAGGACGCCGATTACACGGTCGTCGACGAGAGCCCCTTCTGGTCCAACGGCGCCGGGCTCGTGAACGGAATGCGCACGGCACTGTACCTGGCGGACCCGAAGGTCTCCGGCGGATATCTGCGCCTCACGCCGCCCGCGCAGGACGTCTCCCTCTACGATCTCGACGAAGAGGCAGGCATCGTCTATTACGCCGCATCTACTGTGGACGGTATCCGGCAGTGGGAGCAGCGCCTCTACAGCGTCTCTCTGGACAGCGGGGAGGTCCGGTGCCTTGTGCCGCAGGATCTCGCCTACTATGTCCTGCAGTATGACCAGACGGGGCGCCGCCTCGTCGTCGCGGCCTCCGACTGCCGCACCTGCGGCGTCAATGAGAACCCGCATTTCTTCGTCCTGCCGGCGGACGGTGCTTCCGTTCCCGGCGAACAGGCGGATCCGGCCTACGCGCCGCTCCGTCTCCTCGCGCGCGGGGACTCCTCCCTCGTCAACGAAGTGCTGACGGACGTGCAGTACGGGCACACGACGAACGCGCGCATGCAGGACGGGTCCCTCTACTTCGTGACCACGCTCGGCTACAGGTCCTGCCTCTGCAGACTCACCCCGGACGGACGGAGCGAGATCCTGGCCCAGCCCCGCGGCAGCGTCGATGACTTCGCCGTGCTCGGGGACCGGATCCTCATGGTCTGCATGGACGGCCTCGACATGGAGGAGCTCTATGAGATGCCCCTGCCGGATGTTTCCGACGGGAGCGAATATCCGCCGGTCACACCCGAAAACGGTACTCCGGAGCCCCGCGGCGGGATGCTGCGCCTCACGAATTATACCGCTGAAGCGCTGCAGGGACGCTTCGTCTCCGCTCCCCGGCATATGGTGCTGCAGCGCGGGGACCACGAAGTCGACGGCTGGGTCCTTCTGCCCTTCGGATATGAAGAAGGCCGCCGGTATCCGGCGGTCCTGGATATCCACGGCGGTCCCAAATGCGCCTACGGCGAGCTGTTCTTCCACGAGATGCAGCTCTGGGCGGGCAAGGGCTATTTCGTCTTCTTCTGCAATCCCTTTGGCGGTGACGGCAAGGGAAATGCATTCATGTTCATGCGGAACCGCTACGGGACCACGGATTATGAGGATCTCATGGCCTTCACCGATGAAGTGCTCTCCCGCTATCCGGCGATCGATCCGGCGCGGGTCTGCGTCACCGGCGGCAGCTACGGCGGCTTCATGACCAACTGGGTCGTCGGCCACACCGACCGTTTCTGCTGCGCGGCCTCCCAGCGAAGCATCTCCAGCTGGATCTCCATGTACGGCATCTCCGATATCGGCCCGGTCTTCACGGAGGACCAGTGCGGCGCGGGGATCTCCACGGACCGCGACCTTCTGCAGATCTGGTCCCACAGCCCGCTGCGCTATGCGGACCATGTGAAGACGCCCACGCTCTTCATCCACAGTGAGGAGGACTACCGCTGCCCGCTCGCCGAGGGCATCCAGTTCTTCACGGCCCTCCGCCAGCGGGGCGTCGAGAGCCGCATGTGCATCTTCAAAGGAGAGAACCACGAGCTCTCCCGCAGCGGCAAGCCGAAGCACCGCCTCCGCAGGCTGCAGGAGATCACGGACTGGTTCGAACGTTATTCCTGTGCGGACGGCTCTTCCTCCGCATCTGTCTCAGATTCCGCGGCAGCTTCCGGCTCCGCAGCAGGTTCGGCTTCCGCGAAATAATTGTCGATCCCCTTCGCGATCGCGGCCACCATCACGCGCTGGAACTCCGGATCCGCCATCAGCCGGTCCTCCTCCGGGTTGGTCATGTAGCCCATCTCCAGGATCGTGCAGGGCATCTGGGCCCAGTTGTTGCCGGTCATGGAATCGGTCTCCCAGACGTATTCCTCCTCGATGCCCGTCTCCTCCGTGTAATCCCTGAGCAGGATCTCCGACAGTCTCCGCGACTCGGCGTACTGCTCGGGGCAGAAGGGGTTCGAGGGCGTGATGCAGATGGTCATCGCGCCGGTCACGTACCGGTCATCGGACCCGTTCGCGTGGATCCGGAGGAAAATATCCGCGTCAGCATCGTTGGCTACCTTCGCGCGGTCCACACAGCTGTGCGCCGTGTCGTTCGTCTCATGGGTGAGGAGCACCTTGTAGCCTTCCGCTTCGAGCACGTCCCGCAGCTGCTGACAGATCGACATCGTCAGCGTATATTCCGCCATGCCGGTGGCGACCCCGCTCGTCCCGTGCGTGTCCGCCGCCTTCATCTGGCCGGACCCGGGGCCCAGCGGCACGGAGCCCGAAGGGATCACGGAGGAATGCCCGGGATCCAGCACCACGGTCCGGCCGTCCCCGATGTGGGCGGCCTTCCACGCCTCTTCTTTGGCCAGCTTCGCGGCCGCGATCACTTCTTCCGAAGTCTCCTCCAGAAGCTGTGCCGTCTCATCATATTCCTCAGCGCCGGCACGCACGGAGAAGATCGCTCCGGCCAGCATCGCCGCCAGGATCAGGATCGCCACGATCCTCGTCATCTTCCTGCTCATGATTCATTCACCAGCTTCCCCGTCATGTGGTCGATGGTCAGCTCAAGGATCTGCACGCGCGCACCCGCCTGCCGGATCTCCTCCTCCACCGACTCACGTGTCGGATAATACTTGAGGCCCAGATGTCTCACCCGCTCGATCGTCTCCTCGGGATCCTCGATGAAACGGATCCTGCCGAAGATGATCACGCTGCGGATGTTCAGGGCCCAGTCACCTTCTTTCCTGTATCCCTGGTCCATCACGCAGAAGGAGACCCTGTCGCACGCGCGCAGGGCGTCCAGCTTGTGTCCCACCTTCGCACAGTGGAAGTACAGTTTCCCGTCCTCGTAGACGAAGTCCATGGGGAAGCCGTAGGGATAGCCGTTCTCGCCCAGCACCGAGAGAACGCCTCTCGGCTCGCCGCGAAGGATCTCCTCGCATTCTTCATATGGCAGCGCCTGTTTGAATCTGCGCATTTTTCTGAATTCCGTACTGCTCATGGTGACTCCTCTCTTCAGCGGACGGCGTGTTGTGTCCCGAACATTTTACAACACGGTGCGTCATCTGGAAAGAGTTTTCAGTCTTTGCTCAGACCTTCCAGTCCCGGATCTCCAGCAGCGCCGGCACCAGTTCGCTGGCGCTGGTCTCTTTCCTCTCCTCCGCTCAGATGGTGATGTCCCGGATCCAGATCCCCTTGTTGACCAGGCTCACGCCGATCACCACCTTGACCAGCTCGACAGCCGCCACACAGGCGTAGAGCGGCAGGATCGGCATGGCCGTGCAGCGGGACAGGAACATGGCGGCCGGGATCGAGGCCGCCCAGCAGAAGCAGGAGTCGAACAGGAAGGTGATGAAGGTCTTCCCGCCGGACCGGATGATGAAGTAGGAGGCGTTGTTGAAGGCGTGCACCGGCATGAAGGCCGCCATGACGCAGATCAGTCCCGTCGCCAGGGCGCGGATCTCCTCCGTCGTGTTGTAGATCTTCGGGAAGATGCCGGAGACCAGGACCATCAGAAGCGCCGAGATCACGCAGAGGACCACGGAGAAGAGCATCAGCTTCCACGCCTCCTCTTTCAGTTCCTTCTTCCTGGACTCTCCCCACTCTCCCAGGCGCTGGCCGATGATGATGGCCGTCGCGCTGCCCATGGCGATGAACGCCACGTTGAACACGTTGCCGATCGTCTGGGCGATGTTGAGCGCCGACACCACGGACAGTCCCCGCACGCTGTAGCACTGCGTGAGCGTCGCCTGTCCGCCGGACCAGAGCGCCTCGTTCAGCAGGAGCGGCAGCCCTTTGCGGATGCAGCCGGCGATCAGCTCCTTCGGCACGTACAGGCTCCGGTAGGCGCCGACGATGAACGGCATTCTCTCCGTATGTGTATGCGCCCATACGACGATATACGCGAGCTCCACGAATCGGGAGATCACGGTGGCGATCGCGGCACCCGTCACGCCGAGGGCCGGTGCCCCGCACTTTCCGTAGATCAGGATATAGTTGCCGACCAGGTTCACACCGACGGCGAGGAAGGTGGCGACCATCGGCGCGACCGTCTCCCCGTGGGACCGGATCGTCGTGTCATAGGCCTGTGTCAGGGCAAAGGGAAGGAATCCGATGCACATGACGCCGAGATAGCTCATGGCGGCCTGCAGCGTCGCCTGGACATTCCCGCCGCCGCTGTCCTCGTGCAGGTACAGGCCGATCAGGTTCTGTCCGAACGTCTGAAACACGGCGATCCCCGCGATCACGAGAAGTAGGGACACGCCCAGCTGCAGCCGGAACGTGTGGCGGACGCCCTCGTGATCTCCCTTGCCGCAGTACTGCGCCGTGAAGATCCCGATGCCCGACAGTCCTCCGAACACACAGAGGTTCCAGACAAACAGGAGGGAATTGACGATCGAGACGCCCGTCATCGGATCCGTCCCGACTCTTCCCACCATGATGTTGTCCAGCATGTTCACGAAGTTGGTGATACCGTTCTGCAGCATGATCGGCAGTGCGATCATCATCGTGTGCTGTATGAAATATCTGTCAAAAGTTGCTCTCAGAAGCCGCAATGTTCTGTCCTCCCGGTTGAAAAAAGCCGGTCACTAATATAGCACCGGCCGTCCCTCAGATGCAAGCCTCTTTCCTCTCCGCGTAACGCAGGCACATGCGGCCGGGTCTGCGAGGCCCGGTTTTTCTTCTTTCCGTTCAAAAAAGGTCCCCGGGAATATACTGAAATGCCCATGTGTATGATAGAATCGAAGTGTACCGTTTCACAGAGGTAAGGGGGCAGCAAGATGAGCAAGGACAGTCAGGAATCCCGCAAAGGACCGGAGAGGGCCGGGTCTCCCTATTACGTCGGTTTCATGGTCTTCTTCTGGTATATGACTCTCTATTCTGTATTCTTCGCACTGGGAGGCCTGGAGAGAAACCGCGATCTTGCTGTCGGTTACCTCCTGTCCCAGAGTCCGCTCCCCATCCTTGCCGTCATAATGACTTATTTCCGGATCCGCTACCGGATCAAATACCACCTGCGGCCGCACCCTGTCCGCTTCATGAAGGAAAGGCTGCTCTGGTTCCGCAATTTCCTGTTCCCTTACCGGTACCGGTTCGCACCGTCGGGTCCCGCTGTTGACGGGCCGGGCACGCTGGTCGACAGTTTCCGCAAGGAGTATGAGCAGTTCTATGCCAATGAGGACCTCGGCGCCAACGTCACGCAGATGTACCGTCACCAGCTGCTCCTTCACAGGCGCCGTCTGCAGGATCTGGGACTGACTGTGCGCACGGGCTGGGCGCGTATGGGACTTGAGAAGGAGACGCCCCTCCGCAGCGAACAGTTCGCGGACGGCAAGATGAAGCGGGTCCTGGTCTCCGAGTATCTCAAAGGAGAACAGACCTATCTCCATGGCAGTGCAAAGGAATATACCATGAAGGGCGACTATGCGGCGGACACGGATGTGATCGGCGTGTGGAACGCCGGCGCCGCTGCGGATGCGGAAGGCAGGAAATTCCGCTGTCCCGGCTGCGGCGGCATCTCCACCGGCAAGGAGCTCGTCACCGGCTGTCCCTATTGCGGGAAGTCCTTCCTCATGGAGGACCTGCAGGACCGCGTGTGCGCTTACAGTCTCTACAAGGATCCTTTTCTCGACAGAAAGCTCTTCGGCCTGAAGGTCAACGGGCATCTGAACCGCCTGGCAGCGGTGTTCACCGTCATTGAGCTGTTCACTTTCGTGGATATGGTGCTGGATGCTCTCAGGGCAGGCGATCCGCTGTCCATGCTGCCGTTCCTGATCATTCTGGGCATCAGTACAATGGTCCTGATCTTCGTAATGGCACTGGCCTTCAATTATGTCGTCACCCTTCCGCTGCGTTATATCGCCAATAAAGTCTACAAAGCAGCTCAGGAGCGCCGCTCCGAAGAGCTGAAAGCTGTCAGGCTGAACCAGGCCAGGCTGCCGCAGATCCATAAGTACGACCCGGATTTCTCCCTGCACTCTTTCCTCAGCAATGTCCGGAACAAGGTGGCCTCCGTCCACTACGCCGCCAATGCGCAGGAAATGGAAGTGTTCACGGAAGCGGACCTCTCCTCCTATCTGACCCAGTATGCCCCTGTAGCGGACTGTCTCTTCGGCCCGGTGGTCCTGCATGACTACCGCGCCGCCGGCAATGAACGGACCGCGGACGTCAGTGTGCAGCTCCGGCTCCTTGTGCAGGACGGCAGTAAGCTGAAGGAGAAGCAGGAGCACCTGCGCCTGCAACTGGCCCGTCTTCAGGAGAAGAAGGACAGGAATCCCAATCCTTACCACATCCACTCTCTCCGCTGCGACAACTGCGGAGCGTCCCTGGATCTGACCAAAGGCAATATCTGTTCTCACTGCGGGACCCGCTGGTCCGTCCGGCAGTATGACTGGTGCATCGTCTCCTACCGGCAGGAAGAGGGTACGGCTGTCACCAGATAGTGTCAGCGCAGAGAACGAAAGCAGGGATTAAAAGAACTGAAAGAAGGTACACTATGACTGATCATCGACCCATTCCTGACAAAAGATCCCGTTTCCGCGGCTGTCTTCTGGGAGGCGCAGTCGGGGACGCGCTGGGGTATCCGATCGAGTTTCAGAAAGAGAAGGAGATCTTCCGCCGCTTCGGGAACAGCGGTATCCGGGAGCTCAGCCAGGCAGGAAAGCCTGCACTCATCTCTGACGACACACAGATGACACTTTTCGCCGCAGAAGGGATCATGATCGGAGATGTGTGGGCAGCTTACCGGGAATGGCTCGGCACACAGGGAGACGTATCCCGCATGGACCCCTCCCATCCAAAGACCCGGCTCTTCGGTGTCCCCCGTCTGCACGCCCGCCGTGCTCCCGGGAACACCTGCCTCTCTGCGATCCGTGACAGCGCGCACGGAGGATCTTTCCTCAAGCCTCTCAATAACAGCAAAGGCTGCGGGACCGTCATGAGAGCAGCCCCCTACGGGCTGTGTGTCAATGCTGCGCACGCATACGGAGACGGACAGATCGGTGTTTACAAAAAGGCGTCTCTTGATGCCGTGCTTACACACGGACACCCGATGGCCATCCTGAGTTCCAATGCACTGGCACAGGTCATCTACGCGATCGCGCAGCATGGCACTTCTCCGGGAAGTCGATTGGAGACCGTTCTGGAAGATCCCAACGTAGTGCATGCACCCGCGGCGGCTGTCACCCCCGCAGGCGCGGCCTGTGAGCAGGAATTTGCTGCGGGAGTCCGCAAAGCTGTGCGTCTGTCCCTGGACGCCTCCGTCTCCGACCTGGAGGGCATCCATGCTCTGGGCGCAGGATGGGTCGCCGAGGAGGCTTTCTTCATCGCTGCTTTCTGCGCTGTGCGCTATCAGGAGGACTTCGCCGCCGCGATCCGCGCCAGCGTCAATCACTCCGGGGACAGCGACTCCACAGGCGCGATCTGCGGGAATATCCTCGGTGCCTGGCTGGGAGAAGACGCTGTCCGGGAGGCGTTCGATCTTCGGGACCTGGAGCTGGCCGATGAGATCCTCCGGGTCGCGGATGAACTCTTTGACTACCAGGACAATCTTGGGACTTCTCCTTCTGCAGCTGCCCCGTCCTCTGTTCCGGCTTCCGGTACCCCGGAGACCGGTACGCACGCATCCGCGTACACCGGTACAAGAATGCCTTCTCCGGACCATCTCATCAACTACTACGAATTTCCAAACGGGAAGATCGTCAAGCACATCATAGACAGAAAAACGCCCGCTTACGATCCCGTGACCGGCAAATGGGCGAGGGTCGGCGTTTTCCGGTATATCCCGGAAGACAGGACCTGGAAGGAGGATCCGGCGCTGACCGCCGAGTTTGCATGGGACCGTCCTTACGGGGGAGTCTGTGAACATCTGCGCGCTAAGGCGGACATCTCGGAAGACCTGCCCCCGCTTCCCGCTCTGCGGGAGCTCTCCGCCGGCAGCACCTTCTTCCTGGGTGCATGGCCGCAGTACGAAAAGCATGACTGGAGCCCGGTGCAGTGGCGGGTCCTGGAAGTGCGGGACGGCTGTGCGCTGTGTATCTCTTCACACTGCCTGATCAATGCCAATTACTGTGATCTCGATGCTGCCCGCGATCCGCACAGCGGTGCGCTGGCGGACCTGGATGCCCTCACCTGGCAGAAATCCCTCGCACGGCAGAAATGCCGCGATTTCTTCGAGGATGCCTTCTCTGCGGAGGAGCAGGCTCTGCTGGTACGCAGAAAGATCCCGGCCGGCGATCCGGATGTCTGGTGTGAGGACCGGGTGTTTCTGCTCTCTGAGGCGGAGATCGCGCGTCTGCTTCCCTCTCCGCAGCTGCGGCAGGCCGCGCCGACACCTGCAGTCCTTTATGGCGGCGCCAGATGCGGCTGGAGCGATGGGGACAGGGATTATACCAGTTACTGGCTGCTGCCGGAAGTACGAGGCGAAGGCATGCATACCATGATCTACCCGAAGGCGGTCTTCCACGATGGAGAGATCCGGTTCCACGGCAGGAACATCTATCACAGGGATTTCACGGTCCGGCCGTGCATCCTGCTGAAGATGCAGTGATCTCCTGCTGAAAAGGCGAATCATACAGTTATTGAAGTAAGAATCGGGGCTGTCGCATTTTTGAAAAAATGCAGCAGCCCCTCCCTGTCCGTATCAGATCCGGATGATTCTTTGATTCTTTATTTGAGGACTCTGTCTGTCATCACAGAAAGGATCCTGCCCAGGACGATACAGATCCCGAACAGTCCGACATTGCCGACAACAAACAGGATCACGCCTAACATATCTCCGCTCATGAGATTCTCCGTTTCCGGAGCGCCTGTAATAAGGCGGGAGACAGCCGGCAGTCTGCGGCGCTCCGGCACAGACTGCCGGCTGCGCAGCTGCCGTCATGCAGACGGCCGTGTGCACATTTGCTCCTGCCTGGCGACAGGATATCGGTCATGGCGGAGCGGACGTTTCTTACCGTCCGTACTGTGTATATAGCGCACGATGTGGCGCAGGGACCTCCCTGCGCTCTCTCTGCGTTTCCGCAGGTATTCTTTCAGGAACTGCAGTAAAGCGGCCGCAGCCCCCGGTACCGGGAGCAGGATCCAGGAGGAACGGTAGGCTCTTCGGGATACCGGCCGTCTCTCCGGCTCCGCCCACCGCTCCTGCAGGGACCGTTCCTGCCTGGTGAAGACGATCTCCGCAGCGGCCTCCCCCCTCGCGGAGAGGACTGCTGCCGTTTCGGCGCAGGACTGCGCTTCCCTGATCCTGTGTGCAGACAATACTGCCCCGTCGATCTGGTTTTCGATCCCTGCGCACAGCAGGAACAGGACCGTCAGGGCGGTCACAGAAGACAGCAGCATGTTCTGCAGTATCGCTATGCAGTTGTATCTTCTGTGGTCTCCGTTCAAGCTTCTTTCATTCTTTCCTGTAAAGCGTGTCCAGCTGTGTATCGATCTCCGGATAGCGGCGGATCTCAGGGCGGTCGTAGAGGATGCCCCTGGCGACGACGGCCTCCGGATCCCGCAGCGCCGTCAGATCCCGGACCGGGTCTCTCCCCAGGATAAGCAGATCCGCGCTCTTTCCCGGTTCAAGGCTGCCGGTCCGGTCGTAGATGCCGGCGATCCGGGCATTGCCCGCCGTGGCGGTCTCCAGCGCCTTCTGCTCCGTCACTTCGAGAAAGCTGTGGAAATATGCCAGTTCCCGCCAGGTATCATACTGCGTGACATAGGGACAGCCCGTATCCGTCCCGAGTCCCACGGGGATCCCCTCCTCCAGGCATTGCCGCGCGCAGGCGGCGATCCCGTCCAGCACGACGCGGCTGTTGTACCGGTCCATCTCCCGCATGTGTGTGAAGGCGGGATCCAGTCCGCTGAGCGGAACGACCGGGGACAGCGTCGTGACCAGAGATGCGCCGGTCTCATGGAACAGCTCCATGATCCTTGCGTTCGTCCGGACAGCCTCCCCATCCGCGGACGTGCCGGGTGATTCCGGACCGGTCGGACACAGCGCCCCGTGTTCGATCGTGTCGACGCCGTTCTCCAACGCCGCGATCATCCCCGCCGGGCTCTCCACATGGGCTGCGACGGGAAGGCCGTGATGGTGGGCCCTGTCACAGGCGGCTCTCACCATCTCCGGGGGCATCTTCAGGGCGCCGGGCTCCCCTCTCCTCTCCGCGTCCATGATCCCGCCGGTGATCATCAGTTTGATCAGGTCCGTGCCCTCCGAGGCGATGCGGTCCACGCAGTCGACAGCTTCGGAGACGGAACGGGCCGGATAGGCGAGCGATCCCGCCACGTGTCCTCCCGGCACGGAGATTCCCGTATTGCATGCGAGCACCCGGGGACCGGTCAGCCTGCCCGCAAGGATCCTGTCGCGGATCCGCGTATCCAGGTCCGCGATGCCGCCCATCGTCCGGATGGTCGTCACCCCGCTCATGAGCAGGGTCTTCGCATGGGATGCCGTCAGCCGGAGGGCCGCCTCTTTGAGGACCGGGTTTGACGATGCCAGATGTACGAGGCGGATGTAGTCTCCCGGCTTCATTTTCTTCTTCGCGGGGCGGCCGCCGGAATTCAGGTGCACGTGCAGGTTGATCAGTCCCGGCATCATATAGCGCCCCTGCAGGTCGTGCATGCGCTCCGCAGGGATCTTCCGCTCCAACGTTCTCGCATTATCGCACAAAGAAGGAAGGATGGCAAGGATCCTGCCATCCTCCGTGAAGATCGTGTGGCCGGTCACGGGTGTCCACCCGTCCCCGCCGGTATAGAGCACGCCGCCGCGCCAGGCGGTCAGTGCCTTTCCTCTGTCTCTGCCTGCGGCTGCTCTCACGTTCCGCTCTCCTTCATACAGATATCGAATTCCTCCGGCGCAAAGCGCGGACACACATTCTCCCTGGTCGCGATCACGGATGCCGAGAGGCGCGTGCCGATCGAGCAGGCCTCTCCGAGGGTCTTGCCGTACGTCAGCCCGATCGCCACACCGGCGAAGAAAGAGTCGCCCGCTCCGGTCGTATCCACGACATGGACATCTCTCGCCGCGCAGAAACCGGCATCGCCGCCGTTCTCCGCATAGACAGCTCCTCTGGCTCCGAGGGTCACCACCATGGCGGGGATCCCTGTCTGGGCCAGTTTCCGTGTGAGGAGCTCCTGCAGCTTCTGCGCGGAGACCCCGCGCATATCCTCCGCGAAGAACATCTCGGCCTCCTGCTCATTGCAGACGACGCAGGCGGCCCGCCTGAACAGGTCGCGCCGCTCCATCGCGACGGACATGTTGGTGACGCTGGCGTAGACCTTCTTCCCGAAGCGGTCGGCGAGGTCGAAGACGCTCTTTATGATCTCCTTGTCCATATCGATCTCCACGCAGATGCTGTCCGCTGCGCGGAAGATCTCCTCTCCGTGCTCCTCCAGGATCTGAAGGATGGGCCGGATGTTCGGTCTCTGCGAGATCGACGCGACGACGTCGCCGTCGCTTCCGAACACGGCCAGCCAGGTCCCCAGGCCGTCCTTCGTCCTTCGCACGTAATCCACGTTCACGCGGTGTCTGCGGAGCTTGCGCAGGATGTCATCACTCGCCCCGGTCTCGTCCAGCACTGTGACAAAAGTGGGCTCCAGCTCCACATTCGCGATATCCTCGACGATGTTCCTGGCGACGCCCCCGTGCACGTGCACGACCCTGCCCGCATTGCGCCCGGCAGGGAGAAACTGCCCATAAGGATATCCCTTGATGTCCATCATGGTCGCGCCGATCACTGCGATGCCCATCTGCCTTCCTCCTTCGCAAACCGGGATCATGGCCTCACGGTCCGGCCGGGCGTCCGTCACCCCGGCTGCTCCGTCAGCTCCCAGAACACGACCACGATCGAATCGTCTTCCCTTCCCGCGCCTGTATACGTGCAGAACCCCGTCTGATTCTGCTGCCACACGGAGACGCCCTGGTCATCCACCACGTCCTCTTCCAGGTTCTGTCCGATCACGTTCCGGCTGCAGAGAAACTGGCGGATGCTTCCGTCCGCATAGAGAATGTATGCGTAAGTCTCTCCCGGCACCGCCCCTGCGATCGCGAATCCCTGGCTGCGCCTGTCGGCGATCACGGGCTCCAGGTCCCGCCGCTCTTCGACGACCAGCGCCGTGTTCTCCTCGTCCGTGATGCCCTGGTATTCCTCGCGGTCGTCGGTCTGTTCCAACAGGATGTCGATCCCGCAGTCCCGGATGATCAGCCGGCCGTAGTTGCCCGTTTCGGCCTGCAGGTCCGGCACATAGCCGTCGTCCAGGACATAGAAGGTCTCCTCTTCCTCTGTATGCCAGCCCGGGACGACGGTCCCGTCCGCTTCCATGCAGAACCGCTCTCCGTCCTCTTCGACCATGCCGGTCAGCAGGTACCCCTGCTTACTGAAACGGAGGCGCTTTCCGTCGATCTCCGCCCTGCCGGTGACGGCAGCGCCGTCCTCGCCGTAATACCGTCTTCCGGCCTGCGTCTCGCGCCAGCCGGTCAGCATCCTGCCGTCTGTGCCCAGATCGTAGTACCTGCCGTCCGCCTTCTGTTCGCCGTACAGGACCTTGCCGGATCCGGCGAGAAGGTACCAGTCCTCCCCGTCCCGGAGCCATCCGGTCTGCATCCTGCCGTCGCCGTCGAAGTGATACCGGTCCCCGCCGATCTCCTGCCAGCCCGTCAGCATCGCGCCGTCCTCCCCGAAACAGTATACGTCTCCTCCGGAGAAAGTCCAGCCGGTCTCCATCGAACCGTCCTCCCCGAACAGATACGTGTGTCCGTCGATCTGCGCGAAGCCGGTCACCATCTTCCCGTCCTCAGCAAAATAGCAGGTGCGGTCACCTGCTGTCTGCCATCCGGTCTGCATCTCGCCGCTCTCCGAGAAGCAGTACGTGTCCTCCCCGATCGTGGCGATGCCGGTGATCCGCCGGCCGCTTTCATCTGTCCTGTAGGTGGTTCCGGCCTCCTCGATCCAGGTCTCCCGGACGAGGTCCCCGCGGCGGATATAGTATGCGTGCTGTGCGTCCGGTGCCATCAGCCATCCGACGAAACCGAACCTCATATAAAGTGCTGCTGCCGCCAGGAAAGCGATGAAGATCCCGGCGGCGATCCTGTCTCTGTTCAATCTACGGAAACTCCTTTGGATGATTCCTCTGTGGGTATGCATTCGAAATGCACGATCTGTCTCGGCTTGGAAGGCGCCTTGCTGATCACCACGCCCTTGCCGGCGCAGCATTCCACGACCTTCCCGTCACCGATATAGATCGCCACGTGACTGTTCTGCGGCGTCTTGCCCTTCCCGGTGCAGATGATGTCTCCGGGAACCGCCTCGGACATGTCCCTGCCGATATTGACCGCCCCGGGGTAGGTCTTCGGCTTGTTGCCCCACTCGTAGGAGTGGACGAAGTCCTCCAGGAGTCCGTACCGGAACAGGACATGGTAGACGAACCAGGAGCAGTCTGTCGCGCCGCCCTTCTTCAGCTCTTTCTGTCTCTTGTTGCCCGGATCCGTTCCGTTCTGCGACGATGCGTAGGAGATCTTGCCGACCCAGCTCGTCGCGTATTCGATCATCTCATCCACGTCGTCGTTGGTCCACATCGTCTCCGTGTCATACGGGAACTCCCTGTGGCTGTCGGCATAGACGTCCGCCGGCCGCGCTGTGAGCGTGCCGGTCAATGCGATACAGATCCCTGCCGCGCAGAGGATCCTGTAAAGACTGCGGTGAATGTTTCCGAGCATCTTCTGTTCTCCCTCTTTCCCATAAATAGAAACAATATGAGAACCTCTCCCAAATAACAGGGTAACAGCATTTTGTCCGCAGGTCAATAAAAGATCCCCGAAAAAATCCGCTTATACGGCAGAAAATGAAAACGGATGCACAATATGTTGCGCATCCGTTACATTATTTTAATAATTATGACCGAATTATGTACGCTTTTGCGCATCTTCCCGTATATCCCGGACACTGCTGCCCTCATAGAGCGTGCCGGGGATGGTCACCGGCTGGATGATCGTCGTGCGCGGCGATTCGATCAGCCCGATCAGCTTCTCCGCAGCGGTCGAGCCGATCGCCTCGGTATCCTGCCGGATGGTGGTGAGCTGCGGCACGACATGGCGTCCGATCCGGATGCCGTCATAACCGGCGATGGAGATATCCGCCGGAATGTCCATGCCTCTCTCCCGGATCGCGTTGATCCCTCCGAAGGAGGCGAAGTCGTCCGGGTAGAGGATGCAGGTCGGCGGATCCGGCAGATCCAGCAGCTTCATGGTCATCCTGTAAGCGTCGTCCGTGCTCCTGTAAGCCCCTTCCAGGACATATTCCTCCGGAACATGCAGTCCCAGTTCCTCCGAGGTTACCAGGAAGGAGGACAGGCGCGCCTTCGTGACAGAGGAATCCGCGCCGTGGATATACGCGATCTTCCGGTGCCCCATCCCGTACACATATTCCACCAGTTCGCGCATGCCGCCGACATTGTCCGAGCACACGCCGATCCGCCCGTCATACAGGTAATCGATCATGACGACCGGGATATCGCTGTCCAGGAGCTCCCGGACCTGCGGGTCCGCGAAATCGATGCAGGCGATGATGATCCCGTCGAAACTTCTTGAGCGCGCCTTCTCCAGATAGGTCATGTTTCTTGCGCGTCCCGAGGAGCAGTTGATCATGGTCATGTCGTAATCGTGCTCTTCGATCGTTCTCTTGAAGCTGTCCAGTACGTGGGAGAAGAAGTCGTGTGTCAGCCCGCTGTGTGCCTCGTCCGCGAAGAGCACACCGATGTTCTGCGTGCGGCTGGTCTTCAGCGCCTTCGCCGCGGAATTAGGAAAGTAGCCCAGTTCCTCCGCCTTCTTCCTGACCCGCTCGCGGGTCTTCTCGCTGACGTCTTTCTGATTATTGAGGGCCTTGCTGACCGTGGAGATCGAAACGCCGCAGGCCGCTGCCAGTTCTCTGATCGAGATCATCTGTGGTCCTCCGATTCTCTGCAATGTCTTTAGTCTGCTGCCGGCGGATCTGTCCGTCAGCCGTCCGTCACTGCGGCCGGCTCTCTCCGGTCATGTGGTCCAGCGCGATCCCCGGCTGTTCGTTATAATAGAAAACACAGAAGCCGAAGCTGTCATCCTCCAGCGAAGCGGCTTCCATCAGGACGCCCCTGGCGACCGGCTCCGCGCCTCTGTAGACGGGTGTCACCCGGTACAGGACATGGTCCCCTTCCGAGTAGACGTGGTGCAGCACGCGCTTCTCATGCGCCTCCATCTGCTGGTTGCAGCTCTGCGTCATCGCGATAATGTTGCGGAGGTCGTCCGCGCCGCCGAGATACCGCATGATCAGATGGCCGCGGTTCATCAGATATCCGTTGTTGTCGGGGATCAGTTCCGGGAAGCGGTTCTGCTTCCACCCCGACGGTCTCAATTCCTGCAGTTCCGTGCGATCGGATTCGTCCACCGTCTCCTCGCTGACGCAGGCGCAGGCTGCGCCCGCTCTCCCCAGGCTGTCCAGCTCGGCGTACCGGAAGAAATTGCCTTCTCCCGCCGCCTCTTCCTTCTCCTCCCGGGTAAAATACGGCACGTCCCCGTTCACGATCACAAACGGCTCGCCGCTGTAGGCGGGGATCTCCTCCCGGCCGGCAACCGCCAGCGGTCCCCCGGTGATTCCTGTCTGCAGCAGGGGGACGGATGCGGTCAGCGCTGCCAGAAACAGCGCGATGAGAACCGCGGGCACGATCCCCCGGCGGATCTTTCCGCGTCGCTTCACGCGCGCGCCTCCATCCACGCCCGGATGTCGCTGTAGACGACGGCGCGGTTGATCTCATTGAGGACCTCGTGGCGGGCCCCCTCATAGAGCTTCAGCGTGACGTCCCGGATCCCGGCCTTCTGATAGAGCGCGTACACTTTGCGCACGCCCTCCCCCATATCTCCGACCGGATCCCTGTCACCGGAGATCAGCAGGACGGGAAGGTTCTTCGGGATCGCCCCGATCCCTTCCGCACTGCAGCTGTCGCGCACGGCCTCGAACAGGCCGAGGTACCCGTTGTCGGTGAACAGGAAGGTGCATTTCGCGTCGCCGTTGTAGCTCTCCACGATGGCGCGGTCCCTGGTGAGCCAGCTGCGGGAGGAATCCCTGCCGCTCAGGTCGTACTCCCTGTAAGGCTTGCTGTAAGAGAGGGCCTGCAGCCCGTTGCTGCGGTGATGCCATCCGTGGAGCTTCGCCTCCAGGTGTGCCAGTGTGATCCCGAGCTTCGTCGTGGCTGCGGGCACGAAGCCGGTCCCCATCACGATCGCGCCGGACAGACCCTGCCCGTGTCCGATCAGATACTTGCGCAGCAGGTAGGACCCCATGCTGTGGCCGAGGATATAGTAGGGCTTCCCCTCCTCCTGCGTCATCGTGCGCAGCGTGTGCATGTCCTCCACGAGAAGTTTCGAAGGCTCCTCGCCGAAGTATCCCCACTCGTCATAGGAGACCACCGACTCCCCGTGCCCGAGGTGGTCATGTCCGACGACCTTCCACCCCTCCGAGGCCATATACTGCGCGAAATCCGCATATCTCCCGATGTACTCCACCATGCCGTGGACGATCTGCAGGATCCCCTTGTACTCCCCGGACGCGGGCGTCCAGGATTCGGCATGGATCTGTGTTCTCCCGTCCGCGGAAGGATAGGTAAACTGTCTGGTCACGATGCTGCCGTCCATCTGCGTGTTCCCCCTTTTGCTCAGTGTCTCCATTTCCAGATGCCCATATCCGCCAGCCATATTCCGATCAGCGCGCAGCAGGAAGTGTGCATCGCTGCGCGGGAGAACTGTGCGACCAGCCGGATCAGGAGCGGTGCGACGATATAGATCAGAAACACACCCGCGAGACCGAACAGAAGCACGGACCGCAGGCAGACATAGCCACCGATATTCCCCCAGTTCCAGATCTCCGTATTGTAATCCCAGAGCCGCGTGTGAAAGACCTCGTAGAGGACCGCGCCCGTCGCGTATTCCAGCACGCCGGAGATGATCACCCCGAGCAGGAATACGAGCCACGGCCTGGCGCGGAACCTGCAGGTGATCAGCAGGATGAAAAGTCCGCCGAACATATAGATCGGGATCCACGGGCCGTATGTGGACCCGCGCTTGACGAGTCTCCCCAGATCGATCAGATAGAAGAGCTCCTCATAGAGGAAGCCGCTGATCCCGCTCACGACCATGACCAGGATCAGAAGATCGACCGTACACCCGGCCGACCAGCTCTCCGGCGCGGCGAGCAGGTCCCCGAAATGCGTGCGGATCAGGTTCTCCGCCCATGTTCCGGCTGTCTGCAGCATGTTCAGTCACGCTCCTCCGGTTTCTCGTAACCGGACACCGTCGATACTGCCGAGATCACCGCCACCAGTACCGCCATAAGTGCCATCAGTCCAAATGCCACTATCCCTACGATCACTCCGAATTCCATTGTCTCCCTGTCCTTTCCGAACACAAACTGTGTTAATTATCTGTATATTTTCAATATATCATACCTTGGAGTAGAACGCGAGAGCGATCGCGCCCGGCCCCGCATAGGTGCCGATCGTCGCGCCGACGGACGCGACCGGCGGATGCTCCGGAAGTCCTCCCGGAAGATCCTCGTACAGACGGCTGCTGTCCCGGACATAGGTCCGGAGAAGTTCGTCGGATGCACCGGAGTATGCCAGATAGTAAGGCATGTCGAAATCGATGGGCCCGTATTTTTCGACAAATTCCGTGAGCATGTTGTTCGCGCGGTGGGAGCCGCGGGCCTTGCCCAGGATCTTCACGACGCCTTCCTCGATCGTCAGGACCGGCTTGATCGACAGCGCGCCGCCGACAAAAGCCGCCGTCGCGGAGATGCGGCCGCCCTTCTTCAGGTACTCCAGCGTGTCGAAGACGGCGATCACATGCGCGCGTCCCTTCGTCGCCTCCAGCGTCTCCGCGATCTCGCGGGCACTCTTCCCTTCGTCCCTGAGCCGCACCGCGTACTGGGCCTGGATCGCTTCCGACACGCAGAACTGCTGCGAATCGACCACATAGACGCCTTCGTCGAACATGGAGGCCGCTGTGCAGGCGCTCTGGTAGCTGCCGGACACGCCCGAGGAGATGCAGAGGCAGACTACCTCCTCTCCCTTGTCCAGGTGCTGCCGGAAGGCCTGTTCGTACTCGTAAGGCGTGATCTGGCTCGTCTTCGGCGGCTGCTTCTCCGCGGCCAGCTTCTCATAGAACGCCGCATTGGACAGCGTGACGCCGTCCCTGTATTCGGTATCCCCGAAGCGGATCGCCAGCGGCATCACCGTGATGCCCCACTGTGCGGCCGTCTCCTGGGAGAGATCGCTCGCTGAATCTGTGATGATGTGTACACGCATTTCCTGTTCTCCTTTCTGATGAAGCTTAAGGAAAAAGGGATGCCGCGTGACAGCATCCCTTGAATACCTCCCGGTACTCCTGTTCTCTGACTAGTCCTCGATCACTCTGGTCGCCCAGACAGCTCTTCTGTTTCCGATATGGTGGACGATGATGCCGTAGCCGCTGCTGTAGGCTTCGATCGTCTTGCCGTCCCCGATATAGAGTGCCACGTGGTACACGTAGCCGTTCGCCGCGAAGAAGATCAGGTCGCCCGGCATCGCGTCTTCCACCGGGATCTGTGTCCCGTAGACGGACTGCGCGGCCGCCACTCTCGGCAGATTGTAGCCGAACTGGCGGAACAGCGTCTGGACGAATCCCGAGCAGTCCGCGCCGTGGTAGAGATCCGTTCCGCCCCACACATACGGGCAGCCGAGACTCTTCGCCGCCAGATCGATGATCTGCTTCCGCACCGGATTGCTCTTCACGCCTTCTTTCGTGCTGCGGAGCGAATAGAACGTGGCCTTGTTCTCTTTCCATGTGAGGACCGGTTCCGCTTCCGCAAAGGCCTCCCGGCCGCCTGCGGATACTGCCGCTTCCGCCTCCTTGCCGGTGCGGACCGCCGTCTGTTTCACGAACCCCCGCACATCGCCGGATTCGACGAAGTACCACCGTCCGGTCTCCTCAAGAATGTATGCGAGGCCGCCCTGTGCGAGGCTGCCGGCTGTGCGCGCATTCGTGGAAGGTTCCTCCAGGATCTCCAGGTCCTCCGCCGCGATCGCAGGTCTCTCCGCGGCCACATGGACGAAAGTCGTCCCGCGCGTCCATGTGAAAGCCTCGTTCTCATACCAGGGGACCAGTGCCTCCACGGTCCCGCTGTTCTGTTTCCGGATCAGTTCCATAACGGCTGCCGGCACGTGCTGCGAGGCCTGCACGGTCTTCCAGTTTGCTTCCTTCTCTTTCCTCTCCTTCAGAAGCGTCTCCGCCTCCTCCTCGAAAGCGAGATCCTCTGTCGGGAGGAAGCCTCTCACGATGCCGGCACTGCCCATGTCGGCATAGGCCTCCACGTAGCTCCATCCGTCACCGCTCTGCAGCTCCCAGACCGTGCCGTACATGCTGCACTCCGCCACCTTTGCGGCGGACAGGTCCATGGCGGCATACATATGCGCGGTCTCCCGAAGGACCGCCTTCCTGCCCTCGCAGGTGTAGAAGCGGAAGTCCTCGGGGATCACCGGCATGTGGATGATCCGCTGGGAGGCGATCAGCTCCTCATTGGTGCCGTCGTGTTCGAGAGCCTCTTCGATGCCCTCTTCCTCGTCCCCTTCCTCTTCGTTGGGGCCGTCTTCGTTCTCTTCAAGTTCCGTCGCCGGGGTCTCTGTACCGTCGCCGGTCATGCCCGCTTCGGTCCCCTCTTCTCCGGTCCCGCCGGTCTGCCCGGCATCGCCCTGCGCGCCGTCTTCCCCGCCCTGGGGGCCTGCCGGCTCCTGGGAGGGATCCGTCCCGTCCCCGTAAGGTGCGCCGCCGTCCGTCGTGCTGACCGTCGTCTCCTCGGACACAGTCGTGCCCGCGGTGGTCTGCTCTTCCGAAGGATCCTCCGCCGGTGGTGCAGAAGTCGCAGGAACAGAGGTCGCAGGCTCAGAGGCGGGCTCCGCCGGTGCCGGGTCCTGCTTCGGGGGCTCCGGGGCGGGCTCTTCCTTCTTCTCCTCTTTCTTCTCTTCCTTCTGAGGGGCGCTCTCCTGCGTCTCCGCTGTGCCTTCTGCCGCCCTTACGACCGACGCCGGCACAAAGGAGACCGACAGGATCGCCGCCAGTGCCGCTGCACTGCCGCGCCTGATCAGCCTCCTGAGATGTCTGTTCTGATGACTGTTCTGTCCGTTATGAGTGTACTTACGCAACCGCCTTGTCCTCCGCTTTCTGCTGGTTCCGACTGTGGAGACGATTTGCATTTATTGTACACCTTAAACGCCTGTGGATTCAATACATTTGTAACATTTTACCGAATGATCATATATCCTTCCTCTGCGCTCCCGGTCAGCGTGAGGTCATACCATTTGCCTGTCTCCGGGCTCATGCGGATCCGTTCCGGTACAGTGAACTCCGTATGATCGGGCCTCTCGAAAGCGAATTCGATCTCCAGCAGCTGCCCCTGCTCCCAGCTGCCTCCGAATTCCATGGGGGAGACAGGGACCCCGATCATCTCTCCGGTCTGCGAGCTGGTCCCATCCGCATTCATGCCTCCGCCGGACGAGCAGAGCTCCCCGTCTTTATAGTAAGCGGCCTCGTAAGAGAGGATCTCCGTATCGGACAGATTCCGGATCCTGATCATGCTCTCCTCCCGCAGTTCCCCCTTCGTGCCGGAGAGGGCATAGAGCGCGAGGCCGGTCCTGCGGATCAGATTATCGAGGGTCCGGACATCCTGCATGCAGTTTTTGATATCCTCGCCGAGCAGGGCGGTGGCGTCCGCGGCGGTGACCGTCCGTTCCGTCTCCGTCCCTTCCGCGCTGTAGACGAACGTCACATGGTCCAGGTTGCCGGTCAAGCCTACGAGCACGCTGCCGAAGGCGTCCATATCCCGTTCCTTCTGCGGCAGGGTGGCAGCAGGTACTTCCTGCTCCAGCAGGATCCTCCAGCCGTAAGGTTCCTGCTCCGTCTCCAGTTCATTCGTGAAGGCCCCCAGATAGGCGGGCATGCTCAGCGCCTGCGCCAGATGATCATTGGCCGGCATGTCCCCCGCATAGTCATGTCGGAGCGTGAACAGCTCCGCAGCCAGGTCGGAGACGGTGGCGCCCTGCGACCAGATGATCCTGTCGCCGATCCGGACCTCCCGGATCTCCTCCTCCGCCTGATAGCTGTCGTGCAGGCTTCCGGGGTGCAGGGGGCTGGCGAGGACCGATCTGGCGCTCACGGTGACCGTGCCGTCCTTCTCCTCATAATGCAGCCCTGCGATGGCGGACGCGCTGTCCGTTGGGACCGCGTCGAAGGAAAGGGTCTGTCCCTCCACGGACAGGTTCATGGCCGCCCAGGAGGTGTCTCCGCCGCGCCCGACCGCAAACAGGTTCGCGGCGATGAGCAGAAGCGCCAGTACCAGGGCGCCGGCAGCACTTCCGAACAGGATCTTCCGGTTGCGACGCCGGTTCTTTCTGAGGAAATCGATCTCTTTTCTCTCCGGAACGGAGGTGCCGGATGCTGACAGCCCCGACGGATCCTCCGCGGACTCCGTCTGCCCGGGATCCTCCTCACGCATGGCGTCCAGGGCCTCCCGGCAGGCCTCACAGGTCCGCAGGTGCTCCTCAAGCACCTCATTGCTCACTTTGCTGGTAAGTCCGTCTATATAGGACGGGAACAGGTCCCGTGCGATCTCACAGGGAATCTTCGTCATTTCTGATCTCCTTTCTGAGCTTCTCCCTGGTCCGGAAGCAGACCACCCGGGCCCAGTTCTCGCTCTTTCCGTGTATCTCACCGATCTCCGCGAAGGACAGTCCTCCGAACACCCGCAGGTACATCACTTCCCTGGCGGGATCCGGCAGCGCGTGCAGCCGGCGGAGCATCTCCATCCTTCCCATGTTGCCCAGCGCGCTGTCCTCGGCGGACGCGCCGGTCTGTTCGGGCTCTGCCTGCTCATCCGGCAGTTCCCCGGTCACAGGATGTTTCCTGCGGTAAGTGAGAAGCACATTTCCGGCGATGGCGCACAGCCAGGTCGACAGCCTGCAGCTTCCGTCGTACCGGTCGATCGTCCGGATCGCCTGAAAGAAGGTCTCCTGCGTCAGCTCCTCCGCCAGGTCCCTGTCCCGCGTCCGGGACAGCAGGTAGCCGTAGACCGTCCGGGCGTACTGCTGGTAGATCTCCTCCATGTGCTGCATCTTCTCACCTCCTTTCAGCGTTTTCTATCCTGTTCATGCAATTAATCGGCGTCTCGTTACACCTGTCAGAAAAAAATTTGTGATCAGTTTTCTTTTTGATCCGTTATCTGTTCCGCTGCGGACGGACTCATCGGTGATCTTGAATGGATATAGCAATTATGGTGCCAGCCTGCTTTCTTTCAGCGCGGGCGTCCCCTCTATTATACATAATTAATATTTTTTTCACAAAAGTGCCGGGTGGACCCGGACGATATATTGTGTGAAAAAATTATCTTAGGTATAATAGGAGGCATGGAAACAAGACTTGAACAATCCCAGAAACAGATCCTCTCACAGAATCTCATCCAGTCGGTGGAGATCCTGCAGATGAGCGCGGAGGAACTGACAGAGCATATCAAGGAGATGGCGCTGGAGAACCCGGTGGCGGAGCTGAAGGAGCCCAGCCCCGAGGATCGCCAGCAGGACCTTCTGCGCAAGCTGGAGTGGCTGGAGAACCTGGACGAGCAGAACCGCACCTACTACCGGTACGACCGGGAGGACTCGGACAGGGACTACATCAGCAACATCGGCGCGCCGGTCCGGGAGACGCTGAAGGACACGCTGATGCAGCAGCTGATCCGCGGGCCGTACACGGAAGAACAGTTCCGGATCTTCTCCTATATCGCGGACTGTCTGGATTCGTCCGGCTTCTTCCGCATGTCCGTGCAGGACGCTGCTGCGCAGCTCCATGTCCCGCAGCTGGATGTCGCGAAATGCCTTGAGATCATGCGTGCGCTGGAGCCGGCCGGTGTCTGCTGTGCCGATCTGGAGAGCTGCCTTCTCGAGCAGCTCCGGAGGATACAGCAGCAGGAGGACGCGGAGCCGTATGACGTGGAGATGAGCATCATCCGCGAATATATGCCGCTCCTCGGCAAGAACCAGCTCCACACCATCGCCAAGAAGATGAAGCTGCCCATCTCCCGGATCAAGGAGGCGCAGCTGCGCATCCGCAGCCTGAACCCGCGCCCCGCGCAGGGCTTCGATATGGGCGAGATGCTGCGCTACATCGTCCCGGACGTCACGGTCGTCAAGTTCAAGGACCGCTTCGAGATCCTCCTGAACAACTACTCCTACCCGACGATCCGGATGAACCGCGACTATCTGAAGATGCTGAAGGACAACCCGACGCCGGAAGTCCGCGACTATCTCACCGGCAAGGTCAACCAGATCCGGCAGATGCAGGAGCATATCGAGCGGCGCGGCAGCACCCTTCTCGCGCTCGCTGACTGCATTCTTGCGGAGCAGACGGAGTTCTTCCGGAAGGGGGAGAAATACCTGAAGCCCCTCCGCATGAAGGATGCCGCCGACCGGATCGGGATCCACGAGTCCACCGTCAGCCGGGCTGTGAAGGACAAGTACCTGCAGTGCTGCTGGGGCATCTACCCTCTCTCCTTCTTCTTCGCGAGGAGCGTGAGCCAGGAGGGGGACGACAGCATCGCGACCCACCAGATCAAGGAGGAGATCCGGAAGATCATCGAGGAGGAGGACAAGACGCATCCTCTCAACGACGACAGGATCGCCTGCATGCTGAAGGAGCGGGGCATGTCCATCTCCCGCCGCACCGTCGTCAAATACAGGGAGAGCATGCAGATCCCCAACTACCGGGAGAGAAAAGAATTTTAACGCATAGAAAAAGGGACCGCCGTGAAAGGCGATCCCTTTTTTCATGATTCTCTGCTAAGTGGTCAGCGGTTGTCCACTCTCTCCGGATACAGATCGTGCTGCGCGAGGCGGTCCCAGGCGACCTGCTCCCAGCGGGTACCGGGCTTGCCGTAGTTGCAGTACGGGTCGATGGAGAGCCCGCCGCGGGGAAGGAACTTGCCCCAGACTTCGATGTACTTGGGCTCCATCAGGCGGATCAGGTCCTTCATGATCACGTTGACGACGTCCTCGTGGAAGTCGCCGTGGTTGCGGAAGGAGAACAGGTAGAGCTTCAGGGACTTGCTCTCCACCAGCCGTTCATCCGGCACATAGGAGATGTAGATCGTCGCGAAATCCGGCTGCCCCGTGATCGGGCACAGGCTCGTGAACTCCGGGCAGTTGAACTTGACGAAGTAGTCGTTGTCCGGGTGCTTGTTGCTGAAGGACTCCAGGACCTCCGGCGCGTAATTCATCTTGTAGGCGGTCTGCTGGCTTCCCAGTTTGGTCAGGTTCTCTTTCTCTCTCATCTGTCTCTCCTCTCCGCTGCAGCAGGACTTTCATCACTGAATCGCTGCACCTTGCGTATGCTTCTTCCAGCCTGTCTTCTCTGTCTCCTCACCCTCCCCGATGGGCTCGATCCTGCGGGCCAGGTAGATGAAGGGGGTGTCGAGCAGCGCCACGACCGCCTTGAAGAGGTAGGTCGTCAGCAGGATGCTCATAAATACGTTCGTGGGATAGACGCCCCAGAACGCCAGCGTCGTGAAGATCACCGTGTCGATCGCCTGGCTGGTCAGCGTGCTGCCGTTGTTGCGCAGCCACAGCTTCGAGCTGTTGTCGCCGGTCTTCTTCCAGATGTAGTGGTACAGGAAGACGTCGATGTTCTGGCTGCAGACGAAGCCGGCGAGGCTGGCGATCGTGATCCTCGGCACCAGCCCGAAAACGACCTGCAGGCTCTCGCTGATGTAGTCGTTCGCGTTGGGCGTGAACAGCAGGATCAGCTGCGTGCCGAAGAGCCACAGCACCATGATGGAGAAGCTGTAGGCGACGGCGCGAGAGGCGGCTTTCTTTCCGTATTTCTCCGACAGGATGTCCGTCACGAGGAAGGTCGACGCGTAGAGGACGTTGCCGGCGGTCGTCGAGAGTCCGAAGATATCCACGCACTTGCAGACCGCGATATTGCCGAGCAGGGTCCCGAAGACGGCGAAGGCGTAGAGGCCGTTCTTCCCGTACAGCTTGTACAGGACGAGCACACTGCCCAGATAGATGAGGACGGTCATAATAAAGATCAGTTCGTTCGGCATTGCAGTTTCGCTCTTCTTTCTGTCTGACGTTTTTTTACACTTCGTAGGGGACCGGATCCTCGATCCCGTTCAGGGCAAATGCCTGCTTCCTGTCCCGGCATGTGCCGCAGACGCCGCAGGCCTTGTCTCCGCCTTCGTAGCAGCTCCAGGTCAGTTCGAAGGGGACGCCCAGCCGCAGTCCCTCTGCGACCACCTCGGCTTTGGACTTGTCGATGAAAGGTGCGCAGACCTGCAGGGCCTCGCCGCTGCCGATGCGGATCGCGGCCGCGATCGCCTCGTTGAAGGCCGTGCTCGTGTCCGGATAGGCGCTGCCGGCGGCGTCATCGGCGTGCGCTCCGTAGTAGAGGACATCGCACCCGCAGCTCAAGGCCACCGATGCTGCGGAGGACAGGAAGAGGCCGTTGCGGAAGGGCACATAGGTGCTCACGGGCGCCCCGCCCGTCTCCTTCAGCTGCTCCTCGTAGGTCTCGTGCGGGATCTCCTCGGAGGCGCCTTCCAGCAGCGTGCAGCTGCTCCCGGCGAAGATCGCGCCGAGATCCAGCGTGCGCCTCTCCACGCCGTAATGGGCGGCGACCTTCTCGGCCGCTTCCATCTCTTTCTTGTGTTTCTGGCCGTAATACACGGACAGGGCCAGCACCTGGTCCGCGCCGTATCTTTCCACCGCCAGTCCCAGGCAGACGCTGCTGTCCAGGCCGCCGCTTAGAAGTACCAGTGCTTTCATGTTTATTTTTCTTTCCGGCCGGCAGGTGCAGGCCTTATGTTTCCTCAGCACGAGAACAGCCCCGCATTTTTGCGGGGCTGCGTAAATACAGTATTGCGGGGCGCATGAAGACGCCCGTTCGCTGTCAGCAGTCCCGGTTTTGTTTAACGACAGGAAGGTACAAATGAACTGTCGGTCTCCCGTATGGGAAACATGGGGTATTATAGCAGTCACTCTGTGAAAAAGCAACCGCCTCTTGCAGGCTTGTGCAGTGAATTTCCCGTTCAGAACTCGCGCAGCGTGACCAGCTGGTAGACGTGGTAGGCCATCTGCACAGGGGCGGGAAGCAGCAGGTCCGCCGCGGATTCCAGCGCGATCCTGGTGCGGAGCCTCCTCTTGAGCCTCGGCGAGAGCTTGCGCTCGCGCAGTTCCTCCACGCCGATGCTCTGGTCGGCGTCGAGCTCCCGGGCCATCATCTCGACGTTGTCGAAGCGCATGCGGTCCAGACGGTCCGTGATCGCCGTCACATCTCCGTCGAAGTGCAGGCCGATCCCGCCGGTCGCCGGGTAGAAGTCCACCTTCGTGACGCCGGGGATCGCCCCCAGCGCGTATTCCAGCACTTCCTGCGAGGAATCCGTAAGTGTCCTCTCCGGGATCCGGATGCGGAGCCTGTGGGCGCTCCGGTGCATGATCTGATATCTCATTTTATCCCCCTTCTGTCCCTTACCCGTTGTATCTGAGCGCGTCGATGGGCTTCATGGACGCCGCCTTGTTGGCGGGATACAGTCCGAACAGCAGCCCGATCCCCGTGGAGAAAGCCGTCGAGATGATCACGACCCGCGCCGAGAGGCCGAACGTGATCGTCGCGGAGGAAGCGGCCGCCACGGCGCTGATCACCTGCAGCGCCAGCCAGGAAAGGAAGATGCCGATCCCGCAGCCGATCAGGGAGATCATCAGCGCCTCGATCAGGAACTGCAGCAGGATGACCTTCCGTCCGGCGCCGATCGCCTTGCGGATCCCGATCTCCCGGGTCCTCTCCGTCACGGAGACCAGCATGATGTTCATGATGCCGATGCCGCCCACGAGCAGCGAGATCGCCGCGACGCCGCCCATCACGAGCGACAGCGTGCCGTTGACCGAGCCCATGGCGTCCAGGATGCTCTGGAAGTTCATCACGTAGAAGGCGTCCTCGTCATTATCGAAGCGCTCCAGCAGGAACTGTCCGATGTCCTCCTGCGCCTGCTCCAGGTCGCCGTTCTTCGCGGAGAGCGTGAAGGACGTGATCTTCGTCGTTCTGGCGGAAGGAAGCCGGATGAAGGTGGTGTGCGGAATATACGCCGCATACTGCACGCCCATGAAGCTGGCGATGCCGCTGTCCGTCGTATTCCGGATCACGCCGATCACGGTGAAAGGCCGCCCGTCGATGACGATCTCCCCTCCCACGGCGTCCTGCACCCGGGAGAAACCCATCAGGTCCTTCGCGATATCCTCGTTGACCACCGCGACGTCGAGATGGTTGTCGATGTCCGGCACCTGCAGCATCCTTCCCGCCGCGCTCTCCAGCTGCTCGATCTGCGCGTAATACTGGTTGACGCCGGTCACGTTCACGGAGTCCTCTTTGTGCCCGCACCGGATGGAGAAGGCGGAGGAGCCGGACGGCGACACCCACTCGATCGCCCCGTTCCCGCATAAAGACTCCAGGTCCTCCTGGGACAGCGGGCGGCCCTTGTCGTCCATGATATTGATGTTCAGGGAGCTGCTCCCGAGGGTCGCGATCGAACCCGTGATGGAGCTAGTCGCGCCGTCTATGAGCGACACCAGCACCACCAGCGAGAAAACACCGATGATGATCCCCAGCATCGTCAGGAACGACCGCATCTTGTTGGAGCGCACGGACTCCCATGCCATTTTGAGAGATTGGATGATCATATGCTTATACTTCCTGCACGTGTCCGTCGCGGATCGCGATCTGCCTCTGCGCCTGTGCCGCCACGCCGCTGTCGTGCGTGATCAGGACGATCGTCCCGCCCGCGGCGTGCATCTCGTGAAAGATCCCCATGATCTCCTCGCCGGTCCTCGAGTCCAGGTTGCCGGTGGGCTCGTCCGCCAGGAAAATGGACGGCTGCGCCGCGATTGCCCTGGCGATCGCCACGCGCTGCTGCTGGCCGCCCGACAGTTCGTTGGGCCGGTGTCTGCGGCGCTCGTAGAGCTGCACGCGCCGGAGCGCCTCTTCCACCCGCTCTTTTCTCTGCTGGGCGGGGACGCGCTGATAGATCAGCGGGAGCTCCACGTTGTCCCAGGCGCTCATGCGGCCGATCAGGTTGAAATTCTGGAAAATGAAGCCGATCTTCTTACTGCGCACTTCCGCGAGACGGTCCTCCGAATACTTGCGGATCTCAATGCCGTCCAGATAGTACTCCCCTTCGTCCGCCAGGTCCAGGCAGCCGACGATGTTCATCAGCGTGGACTTTCCGCTTCCGGACGGTCCGATGATGCTCACGAACTCCCCCTGCCGGATGTGCATGTTGGCGTGATCGAGCGCGCGCAGCTGCGTATCGCCCATGGTATAGATCTTCGATACATCCTTCAGTACGATCATGTGCGCCAGCCTCATCTTCCGTCCGGTCCGCCGGGGCCTTCCGGCCTGTCCTCCCGGTCTCCGAACATATTGCCCGTCCCGCTGGTCCTGTGGTAGTAGATCGTATCTCCCACCGCAAGTCCGGACAGGATCTCCGCGCGCTCCGCGTCCGAGGCGCCGGTCGTCACTTCCACCGGGGCGACCAGGTTCCCCTGCTCATCCACAGCCGTGTAGACCATGGTCTTTCCCTCGATGGTCTGCAGGGCGTCCATGGGGACGGTCGGGACATTCTCCTTCTTCTCCGTGATGATCGTCGCAGAGGCGCTCATGCCGTAGAGCATCTCGGGTGTCTTGTCCAAACGGATGCTAACTTTGTAGCGCACCGCGTCGCCGCCCGAGGAAGAGGCCGTCGTCGCGACCGACTGGATCGTGCCCGTGAAGGTCTGCCCGCCGAGCGCGTCGATCCGGACCTGGGCCTCCTGCCCTTCATGGACTGAGAGCACATCCATCTCCGACACCTGGATCTCCAGCATCACATGGTCGTCCGGCACGACGGTGATGCCCGCCGTCCACGACGTGCTGTAGGCGCTGCTGCCCACCGCATCGATACTGTTGGAGACGGAGTAGGACGAGAGCGCTGAGCTCGCGCCGCCTGCTCCGGAGAAGCCGCCCAGGTTGATGGTCCCGCCGCCGAGGCCGCCGAGCCCGCTGAGTCCGGACATCCCGTCAAGGCCGCTGAAGTCCCCGCCGGGAAGCCCCGCCGCATCCTCCGTCGTCGGCATCGTGCCGGGCTCTGTGGTCGGATCCGTGACCGGGTCCGTGCCGGGATTCGTACCGGGCTCTGTCTTTTCGGTCGTCGGCTCCGTCGAGGGGTCCTTCCCCTGCCCTTCCTTCACGGCCGTCGCCGGAAAAGCCGCCGCGATCCGCACCGTATCGATCACCTCGGAGGTGCCGGTCCGCAGAAGCCGCACAGAAGGTGCCGCAACGCCGGGCACAGTGATGTCCAGGCGGGTCAGATCCTCGTCAAAAGCAAACCCGTCCAGCGCCTTCAGCGTGATCACGGCCTGGTAGACCGTCCCGGGCGCGAACTTGCCGTCCACCGCCGGGATCCACTCGAGGGTCCCTTCCATAAACTGCTCAAAACCTTCCGGCAGCGTGAATGCCGCCGGCGCCGCCCCGGTCACCGGAGCCGTCACGGGAATGGCGATCGCCCCCGTCAGGATGGTCGGCGGCACGTCGCCGCTCCCCTCTTCTCCAGGTGCCTCCTGCTGCGCCTGCGTCGTCGTCTCCGCCGGCTGCCCTGTCTGCTCCGTCTTCTCCGTCCGGGCCGCCAGCGTCGCCACCCGCGGCGTGACCGCCGGCGCCGCCGATGAGAACAGGTCACTGTAGGAGCTGCTGTCCCCGTCCGTGCCGGTGGACGTGCTGTATTTGACGATCTCCGTGTTGTCCTCGATGTTGACCTTCTGCACCTGTCCGGTCGCCGTGGAGACCAGCACGGTCCGCTCCAGGAGCTCGCGCAGTTCCCCTCTGGTCTCGATCAGCTCTTCCTGCTGTCCGTACTTGATGTCGAAGAGCAGGTCATAATTGTCCTCGGAGCCATCCAGATCGACTATCTCCTCCTGCAGCCGGTCGATCGCCTGCTGCACCTCCAGAAGCTTCTCTTTGACGGAGAGCTCCGAGACCGTCGCGATCTGCTGCCCCTCCGTCACATGCTCGCCTTCCTTGACGAACACCTTCTCCACTTTGATCCCGACGGGCACCGCCACTTCCGCCGCCTCATCCGCCGCGATCGTGCCGCTCCCCGCCACCGTTCTCTCAATGGAGGCCGTCTCCACCGTCTCCTGCGCGATATCCATCGCCGCCAGGAGCGCCTCCCCGGACAGCGCATCCTTCCTGCCGCGCCCTAACGCTCTTCCGGCAATGAATACCACTGCCGCCGCGATGAGGAGTCCGATAATGAGTTTCTTTTTATTCTTTAAAAAGTTCATGCTAACCTCTTGAAAACTTACTGTGCCGCTTCTAAGACTTTAACACTCTATGCATTCCGGGGCAATGGTCCGACGGGGCAAAAAGATTGGATTCTGCCCCGGCAAAATCCCAGTAAAATCCCAGTTGAGCCCAAAAAAAGCCCTATTTGTTTCCCATTTTTACCCTAAATTCCCCTTCCGGTCCGCCCACTTATGAGCATGTGACAGACAGCCAGAAGGGGCAGAAAACATAGATAAACTCTACAAAAAATGACTGTCTGTCAACCTGTGACAGACAGTCATGTATTGGTAGCAGGGGAAGAGGGATTCTTGCCCCGATTGGCTATTTTACTGCATGTTTCTCAGTGAATCCCAGTGAAATCCCAGTGATTTCATGGCTTTACAGAGGCCGATTATCTGAAATTTACAGCGAGCAGCTGCTCCCTTTTTTGCATATCGTCTGCATGAGCATACAGCCCCATTGTCATCTGCACGTCTACATGTCCGAGGATCTCCATGAGGTTTTTCACATCGACGCCGGCGGCAACGCATTTACTCGTGAACGTCGCCCTGAAGGCATGAACCGAAAAATACTGAATTTTTGCTGCGCTGCAGATCCGGCGAATATCCTCGTTCACGCGATCGCCTCGAATGATCCCACCTCTCGGCATGAGGAAGAGCGGCAGATCTGTCCGGCATTTTCCGTACAGCTTCACGTTCTGATCCTTCTGCTTCTCGACGGCCTCTCTCACTGCCGGAGAGATCGGCACTCTCCGTTTGCCGGCCTCCGTTTTGGTCTGACGCGCTACCTTGTATCCCGTCTCTGTTCGCGTCACGGTTTTATTGATCACGATATCCTTCTCCCCGAAATCCCAGAGAGTAAGAGCAGAGGCCTCTCCGATCCTGAGCCCGGTATAGAGGAGCACAGTATACAGATTGCAATACGGGCTTTTCTTCTCCTCTGCCGTTTTCATGAATAACTCAATCTCTGGAGCCGTGAGTGCTCTGTGTATCGTCTCCCGTACTTGCACCTCTTCACGAGGCAGACGTCTCACAGCATTACAAGGATTTCTCTCGATCATGCACTCGTTCACTGCATCCGTGAGAGCCTTTTTCAGCAGAGACAGCTCGTCGTTTATCGTTCTCGTCTGCAGATCTTCTTTTCGGAGTGACCTCTGCAGATCCCGGATCGTCTGAGCCTGCAGATCCCCGAGGCGAATATCTCCGAAAGTGACTGCAGGCCTCCCGATCTTCTGGCTGCAGACTCGGTTAAGCATCTTCCTATATGTGCGGACCGTTGCGCTCTTCAGGTGAATCTGATTCTCGAGCCACTGATCCAGATAATCCTCACATCGATAATCCTCGCCGTCTTTCGTGAGTCCCCGGCGTTTTCGATCAGCTTCGGCCCTCGCCTGCTCCTCTGCCTGTTTTTCCTTCTTCTTCAGCTCCTCGATCAGATCATCGCGCCGGTCCCGGCATTCAGTCTGAGACTTCCCGGAGACAGAGTACATTTTATCATGGTATTTGAATCTATACTCATACCGGCCGTTCTGCTTCAGCCTCATTCCTCGATCTAAGCTCATCACTCCTCCTCTTCCCCGATCGGATCATCCTCGAGATCCTCGATCACTCCATCGATTTCATCGGCCAGATCAGCGATCACCTCTGAATAGTGCTGCAGAGCCTCACTCTGTACCGGCATCTCCCCAGTTGCGGCCACTCCCAGAACCTCACAGAGTGCTCTGATCTTGTCCGTGAGTGCTGAGATCTCATCACGCGCTCTCAGGATCTCCTTCCTCTTCTCGTTCATCCCCTCATCACCTCCATCAGCTTCACAAGAGTCTCCTGATCCGCCTGGCCGAGCTCAGGCTCCTCGACATTGCTCCTCCCGGCCTTCAGATCAGCCAGCGAGCGCAGCGCAGCAGCTGCAGCTCCTTTGTCCATGATCCTCTCGCACAGTTCCATAATTCTCGCCGTTTTCATCTCTTTACTCCTTCCATGTGTGTAATATGAATCATATAGATCCAACTCAAAAGTATCTCTATATGACTCATATGTCAACTGTCTTTTGCTGTCCTCTGTCATGTGCTAGAATCTAAGCATGAGCAGATACAAGGGGCTGACGCCTGCCCAACAAAAGGCAAATGACAAATATCTGAGCACGAAAGTCGATAGCATGACGATCAGAGTCCCCAAAGGACAAAAAGAGGAAATACGGCAGGCCGCCTCTGAGCAAGGTATTTCCGTGAATCAATATGTTGTGAATGCTATCAATACTGCGCTGCATCCCGATCAGAATACATGACTCATATATAAAATCCTCACAGAGGCCCGTTCTAGCTTCTCTGAAGCGTTTTAAAGCCTCATGTGAGGATTTATACTATCCTGCTGTAAATCGCCCAGAATCAGCCTTCAGCTCGCTCCAGAACAGTCTCAAAACGCCTGCAGCACTCCTGCACGATCTGCAGAGCCTCCCTTAACTCCATGTCATGATCAGACAGGCCTCGAGCCTGCTCCAGCTGCAGGATCTTCCGAAGTGCTCCCGGGAGACTGCTATAAAAAGCGATCGCTTTATAGCTGATCTTCCCCGTCTTCTCTGTTTTCGGAGCAGCCAGATTCACAACAGTGCAATTCATGTCATCAACAGATATTCCGTATTTCTCAGTCACTTTGATCATATTCACTCTCTCCCGGCGCTGCATACATCGCAGATCCCGGAGCTTCTCACAGCTCGCCCACATACCGGGCATTCTCTGAACCTTGGCCTCATACAGCACCTCCTTGTTGTTTACCGGCACAAGTGTCATAATTTATACAGATCTCTCGCCTGTGCTGTTTTCGCCCTGAACAGTGCAGGCGTTTGATCATCTCATCTCGTAAAGCCGCAATGCTGCGTACTCTGTCACGCTGATCCCCGTGGACCTGAACCTCGACAACGTCCCTTTAAAGCTGATCCCGTAGATCTTCGCATACTCCCGGAGCAGGCGGCTCCCTCTGAGTTTTCGGAGAGCACTGCGCTCGAGTGCGCCAACATAAGAGCAATTTACGCGCAGCTCCTCTCCGATCTCCTTCTGTATCCTGTTATCAAAGAATCTGGCGCGAATGACTGCCGCCTCTTTTTCCTTCAGAGCATCGATCGCCTGCTCGAGCGCCTGCCGGAGCTCATCCTGCAGGATCTTGTCCGTTACGTCCTCCTCGAGATCCCCGGAGTCCGGGATCAGCTCGTTCAGTTCCGTCTCCTCGCCTATGAGATCATTCAGGCTGTACAGATCCAGCAGCTTCACGTCCTGCTGCAGCTGGCCGATCTGGTCCGGCGTGAGCTGCAACATCACGATCGTCTCAGCAGAGGAGGGATCTCGGCCGAGAGTAGTCCTGAAATCATTCATGAACCGCTTGTATTTCATGATCCGCTCTCTATGCCCGACCGGCACTCTCACAATGCCGCCGAGGTTCATCCGATATCTCAGAATCGTCTGCTTCAGCCAGATCCCGAGATATGTTGTGAAGCTGGCCTCCTTCCCGGGATCATAAAGCCTCGCAGCCGTCTCGACGGCAAAAAAGCATTCTTGCATAAGATCCTCGAGATCCTCCCCTCCTCCATACCGCCGGCAATGCACTCTGATCATGCCGCTGTTCTGACTATAGAGATCCGCCAGCTTCTCCCGATCGCCGTTCTGTATCAATGTAACGAGCTCCTCGTTCGTCATGTAAAATACTTGCCTCTCTCGCCCTGGCCTCGAATACTGCTCCTCGTTTTATGAAGTTTTCAAGCGTTCTGTACTGCAGCGAGATCAGAAAAGCCCTGTGTCTGGTCCTCTGATCCGCGCCGAACATCACGATAAACCAGTCACTCCCGGATCTCTCGAAATCGGAGACGCTGCAGATCTGCCGGCCTCTCTCGTACTTTCGGCGGCTCATGTTCTCAGCCTCGCTCTGCTGCAGTAGTCCTCCGGGCTCACTGCATGAAGCATCCAGAGGTTCGAGCACATAGAATCGGCATAGTGCTCGCAGCTCTTGCAGCGTATGATCCGCTCATCGTTCAGGATCTCCACTGCCGGCGCGCGCTCAATATCAATGATCGGCACGGCCGTGTCCCCATTGGGGAGATGATAGTACATGCTCCTCATGCGATCTGTGAGCAGTCTATCCGCACTGATCAGCCTCATTGCTGCTCTCCTCTCATCTCTGCACCACAATGCCAACAGAACGGCACCTCTACAACTGGCGTATGTGTTTCTCCGCTGTGACAAATAGAACACTGATAAAGAGCATTGCCGTCCCTGTCTGGCGCTTGTATCTCTATCCAGTGACCTTGCGGCCTCTGAGGCTGTACGGATGGCTGAGCATCAATGTGCTCCAGAATCTCCAGATCATCAGAATAAGCACAGTGAATCTCATGTCTCAGCTTGTCAGCATCTATCAGCCTCATCCAGCTCTCCTCTCATATCCGCTCCGCAGTTGGGGCAGAAATTGTTCCTTCCGAAATACGCCGCTCCGCACTCAGAGCATTCATAGATTCCGTCTAAAGCTTTCCACCTTCCCCTCATCCTCTGGGGCCGTACCTCTTCCAAAGTCTCACGAATAACCCGATTGAACCTCGGACAGCAGTGCTTTTCGGAATCATACTCTTTACAGTCTGAACACCACTCATCGCGCTCAGGCTCTGCAGATCCCTTGTCCTCAAATGGCGCTGGGAGAGGCATCCATGCAATCACATTTGTCACCGGCTCCCACTTTTTAAGAGCATCGGACCAAAAGCACCATCCGAGCCCGTCCTCAATGTCATAGTCACATTCTCCCGTGAATCTCCCGGTATTTGTGGCGTATGTGCAGAGATATGATCCCTCCGCTTCAGGCAGCCGTTCTTTGCAGGAGATCCACTCCTGCACTGCAGGCATATGCTCCAGATCCTCCAGCACTGCCTGCAGCTCCGAAGTGCTGGCATCCCGGTCCCGTCCGAGATCTATTGCAGATCTCAATTTGTGCTCAAGAGCATCAGCATCGATCAGTCTCATTCTCTTCCCTCCGCAAAACTGCAGAACGTCGCACCGGCTTTTCTCCATGTGCATATCTTGGAGTAAATGCAATCCATGCACTTCAGGATCTCCGGCTGCACTGTCGGTAAACCTAAGATAGTTTCAACTTGTACCACCTCAAAAACCTCGCCATCTTTGACAACATGGTACGATTCACTTAATGCTGTTTGCCTGTCTATCAGATCGCGCATACCGTCCCTCCATTCAGATCTGCACCCACGGCGAGTATCTCGGTTTTAATGGGCGATAGCTGTCCGGCGACTTTTTGCCGCACTGCTTGCATTCCATGTTAGGGATCACGTTCTCGTGAAAATTGCGATCATCATAGCCCCACTCCTTCGAGGTGGCTCCGCAATGCTCGCACTCAAAGATTGCCTCAAAATCTCTCCTGTGCTGGTAAATAATCTCTTTAATTTTCATCCTGCTCGCCTCCCGTCGTCTCTGCACCGCGCCACGGTCTCGGGAGGGGCATCCATGCGATCACTTCGCCCGGATCTACTTTCGTTTCAGCATCTCCCAAGTACCAATTTCCATCAAAATCAACATACCCAAATCGTACCGTTCTAAATCTGTCAGTGAGGAGGACTGTACTTGCATCCTTCGGCAGCTGCGCGCTGCATGGAATCCAGATCGGCAGATCCGAAGCGTTGCGTCCGGCCGTTGCCTGTTCATGTTTTATCGCTCTCATCCCTTCACCACTTCCCGAGACTCCATGCGTGACCGAGATTTTCCGCGAAATAATCACTGAAGATCTCCCGGATCGGCTGCTTTACGGGAGGCATATTCTGAACCTCCCCGGCATCATGCAGTTCAGGATATGCCGGCGGATCTGGCTGCTGCTTCTGCTCCTCTGGGCCATTCATACATGTTATGAAGAGATCCCGGACAGTCATGCCCTCCTCATGCTCCATCTCCTGCTTCGCCCATTCCGCGAATTGCTCGCTCGTCGCTTTACTCTCGCCCTGTTTCTGATCCAGCAGCGCCCGGGTCTGTCTCAGATCCAGCAGCTGCCGTGCCTGCTGCATGATCTCCTCCGGCGTCTGGCCGGTCAACAGCTCGACCGGCACTCCTGCCTGCTGGCTTATGTACTCTCGAATTTCCTGACTGTTCATTTCTCGATTGTCCTGATTGCTCATATCTTGCCTCCTTGAAATACCGGGAGTAGTCTGCCGGCCGTCCTCCGGCTTTTCTCGTGTTTCTCTCGTATGCGTTAGCCTTGAACGGAATCCATACCACGAGCGCGCCCTCCTCGATCCCTCACGGCGGCCTTCCCTCTGACGATCTGAGAGATCTCATCTGTCTCATCTTCCCGGGCCTCCAGATCAGAGATCCGTGTGATTATCTCCCGGAGCTGCTTCGAGAGTGCAGCGATATCCCGGCCGCTCTTACTTGCGTCGATTGTAGCGGCGATCTTTTGCCGGAGCCCTCGCAGCGTCTCCAGTTCATCACCGCTGTCTGCGATCTTCGATAATTCCGTCATATGTTCTCCTATTGCGGTTTAGGCCTTGTGTGTAATTCAGCGCTGGCGGCAGAGGGTCGCCTGAGGCTTGACCGGGGGTTTCTCCCCACGTTTTTACCGCACAGCACAACAAAATTATTTTTCCTCTTCCTTCTCGAGATAGCCGGCGAGCAGCTGCGCTTCCCTTCCTCCGAAGTATGGCGAGAGCCGAACAGGCACAGGCGCCGGAGATCGGCGCGATCCATCCGCATACTTCACTCCCGGCAGGCGATAGTTCAAATGCACTGAGGCCGTCCATTCCCGGATCAGATCCTCTGCCTCCTTCACCTTTGCGCTGTGCTCCTCATAGATCTCCCTCAGCTCCGCGATCGGCCCGGCGATCTTCTCAGAAAAGGCAGCCTCGAGCTCCTTCTCATAGGCGAGGAGTGAATCGATCACGGCGTCGCTCTCTGCTTCGCTGATATACTCCAGCGTATCAAGCTGCTCCTGACGCTTCAGATACATCTCGAGGCGGCTCTCTGCCTTCTCGCGCTGAGTCCTCGCCTTTTCGTATGCCGGCGCGTCCATGTTCATCATTGCGGCCTCCATCGCCTTCTCGGCCTTTACCACGTCCGCCCTGGCCTCCTCGACTCGAACGGCAGCCTCGACGATACTATCCCGGCGCTCCTTCACTAGCTGATCGATTTTCTCTCTTGTCTCCCTAATCACATCACTCATTTTTTGTGGCCCTCCGTGCCAGCTTATAAAGTAAGATCCAATCCTCGAGCCGCATCGTCACAAGCCACGGTTTTCGAGAAGTTTTCCAAAATACAACAGGCAGCCCGTCTTTTCTCTTCTCGGCCTCCTCCTCCGCCTGCCCCATTGCTTTCCTAAGGTTCAGGCGCTCGACAAACTTGCATTCTATGTGAATACCCGTGAGGCCGATCAGATCCGACTCGTGATGATAGGTAAAGCCCCGGCGAACATCCAGCCCGTTCTCATTCAGGACCTCTTTCAGCATCCGCTCGCCCCGTGCTCCCTTGTCCCGTTCAGCCTTCCCCATTGCGACGCCTCCGGGATTTCTTCGAATTGAACGAGGTTATCACGTGCGCATACTGAGCCCGTGTCAGCTCTTCGAGCGGCCCGTATCTGTCAATAACGAGCTGCCTGTTCTCATCCGTCCCGAGGAGGTTCGACAGTACAATCGCCTCCTGCTCGCTGATCTGCTCGCCGGCTGCCTGCTGCTCGAGCGCGTTCTCCACCTCTTCGGCGCTGGCGATCGATACACCGATCCCGAAGCCAGCGAAGCCGAGAGCCCGGCCGACGGCGCTCGTCTCACAGTTTTCGATATAGCTCGTGCGGTTTATGTAGCTCGAATCCTGAACCTCGAACGCCGTCCCGGTCCCGAGCAGCTGCCCCTCATCATCACGGACCTCTGCAGCGAATACACAGCGGCCGTCCTCGTCTGAGAGCATCCTCGTCTTTATCGATCCTCCCGGATATACTCGCCGGAATGCCGCAACGCGCTGATTCACCTCGGCGTACTGTTTGCCCTTTACCGGCGTCATTTTGATTTTTTCGTTCGCACTGTCCAGCAGCTTCAGGAGCTGCTCCCGTTCAGCGTTCTCCATCGCAATAGTCCTCCCACTCGAGATCCTCGTTTGCATAGTCGTCATGCTCTGCAGGATCATCCTCAGGCCCCCACGGCTCGAGGAGATCCGTCTCCATGTCATTCGCCAGAGGAAGAAATCTCATCAGGATAGTCCTCCCGGAAACAAAAGCTGTCCTCCCGGACGTTGTAGATCCGGCAGCGCCGGCCGTTTACAACGCACTCGCCGGCAGCGATCGCCTCACGATCGACATCGTTCAGAGGCCCCAGCTTATAGCCGTGCAGATGTTTCTCGCCAGATCGCAGGCGCTCCACATAGACAGCATAGCCATCGGCCTCCGTGCCTACGTCCCCGAACAGATTCAGCGCCTCGAGCAGGCGAGAGATCAGATCCAAAAAAGCAAAATTGCAATCCTTCGCGATCAAAGTGCACCTCCTTGAATCAGTTCCCTCTCGAGCTGATCAAAGTCATACTGGTGAGGTTCAAATCCTTGATTGAATTTGTTTTTTTCGGTAACGACAGTCTGCCGCTCTTTATCGTTGACTTCCCATGCACGCACCGCAGCTTTCCAGTCCTTCATGGGTGCTTTGCCAACTAACCAGCCTTTCGACGTGTAGTAGTTGACAAACTTGTCAGCGTTGACCGTGCTGTTACGTTCCGTACAATACGCCTGCACCTCTTCAACAGTTGGCGGCACGAATTGTTTTTGTCGGCGGCGCTGGCCGCTATTTACAGAAACTGAATCTGGAGCTGAAACTGAATCTGGAGCTGAAACTGAATCTGGAGCGCCATTTCGGAACATCTCGTCAACGTTTTGGTTTTCGCCGTCCGCGATCGACGTTGAATCCTGTTCATCACTGCTAGAAATCAACTTCTCGTTTTGACTTTTCATCCGAGAATTCAATTTTGATTTTTGATTTTTCACTCGAGAATTCAAATTTGGTTTATGATTCTCGTTCTGTGAGAGCCCGTCCTTCTTGACGTTTTTCTTCGCTCTCCGAGATTTATTCAGATATACCAGCACTGCCTCAAATGCAACGTCCGCAGACTCGTACTCCTGCAAATCGGGTTCTTTCCCTTCCAGCGCGTATTCGATTATTGCCCATAAAAAAGCGAGCCGTGCTCGATCATCTTTTATCTTCCTGGCCGAGTTGTAGTAGGATCGGAAAAAGGTAAAGCCTTCTAAAGTAACGCCGGCCAATTCTTCCCGTGAGTATGCAGCCTCATCGATCATCTCAGGCCCTCCTCTCACTTACGGTCCACCTCGCAGCTGGCCGAGAGATATTCCTCGATCCGCCCTACATGATAGAGCCGGCGGCCGCCGATCTTCAGCTCAGCACCGGCCTCATGTGCTACGCGCTCAGCTGTCCGCCTGCCCGTGCAGAGCATCGCCTGCAGCTCCGGCAGCGTGACAGTCAAACGCTTTTCTGTCTGCCTTTGTATTGTTTTGTTCATTTGAGCCTCCACATTCTCACAAACATATCATGAAGTTTTCTTTTGGACTCGCGCGTCGTCCTCTGCTATAATTCTATATATATCTCTATATCTAATCTAGTTTCGCGATATGTATTTCTATATTCTATATTTGGCGTCATTTCGTTTTATGGAGAACGCCAGATAGACCGATAATCATTCTTTGGAAAGGAGAAAATATATGCCAAAGAGAGGAGAACGTCTATACGAGAAGCATTTAGTGAGTGAGTTTAACCTACATAGAGGCGAAGTCAGAAAAGATGTTCTTTGCAAAACTCCAAATTGCGAAACTGAGCCGCATCCGGCAAGACTGGATGTTCCTTATGATGTAGGATGCATTATTGGGCTTAATCCAGAGCGCAGCTCTCAGCGAATGAGTAATTGGAGAAAAGGTAAAGAGGCGATACCACGTAAATATTTAAATAAGCTTGCCGATCTTTTCGGCTGCGATCCTGAATACCTCTGCGGCCAGACAATATACCGAACAAAAGAGGACTATGAACGGGCACTAGAGAAGGAAACTAGAATTGAGCTCGAAGATATCAAAGAATCAAATACATCTTTTGAGATGTCACGCATTCAGCAAATAGGATATGAAAGACAGGCTGCAGATGATTTCTTTAAAAGCCTAAATCTACACGCACATTATGGGCCTTGTTCTGTTGAAGTACATGAGGGTACCCTTATGAGTATAGACAGCACCAGAAATATTTCTGTTCCTGAAGGCTCTGTGCTGATCGTTGTGCCCTATGGTGAATGGAGATACAAATTGTTTACGCTTCAAGAGTATCAGAGATTCATATCAGCATTTCGCAGCATAGCTTCCTCAATCCTTGAAAACTTCTTGTTCTGCAGCCAAGATGAACCTGTCGAAATTGATTATTCTGAGGACCAAATGCAAAAAAGCGCTCGGCATCTTGCAGAAATCAGCCTGAAGGAAAGAATCAAAAAAAGGCTGCAGGCTCAGCAGGAAAAAGATAGCTACACAGATCAGTGATCACAAAAAAGGACCGCCTGGGCGAAATCCCGAGCGGTCCTAATTTATGTTTTTCCGAAAAAATCCCAGTTTATGCACTCAGATATTCCCTCAAAGCCGCATAAATACTGCACTTTCCGTCCCCGTAAAATCCCAGTAAAATCCCAGTAAAATCCCAAAAAAGCCGATTTTTTCGGTTCAAATATGTGCAAAAGACGACAGAGATATACGTATAGCAACATCCACCAGTGAACGAGCAGATGCCCGGGAACATAGATAAAATCTACAAAAAATACATCCCGTAGCAAGTGATAACAAGCTACGGGATGATTCGTATTTTCTAGCAGGGGAAGAGGGATTCGAACCCCCATGAACGGTTTTGGAGACCGTGATACTGCCATTGTATGATTCCCCTGTGCGGCCGTGCCGACTTAATGGAGTATAGCACATTCATTTGGCGGATTCAACAGAAATATTGAAAATCTTTGTTCCCATCTTCCGTCACCCTCCCAGGTAGTCCGCGGCCTCGCCGATGCCGGCGATGCCGATGAGGCGGAGGCCTTCGGGGGCTTTGATGCGGCGGAGGCTGCTCTTCGGGAGCAGGCAGGTGGTGAAGCCGAGCTTCGCGGCCTCCTGGACGCGGAGATCCGCCTGGGTGACGCTGCGGACCTCGCCGCTGAGGCCCACTTCGCCGAAGGCGATGAGGCCGTCGTCGAGGGGGATGTTGCGGTAGCTGGACAGGATCGACAGGACGATGCCCAGGTCCAGGGCGGGTTCTGTCTGGCGGATGCCGCCGGCGAGATTGACGTAGGCGTCGCACTGGCCCAGCGGGATGCCGAGACGCTTCTCGATCACCGCCATGAGCACGCCCACGCGGTTGTAGTCGGTGCCGGTCGCCTGGCGCTTCGGGTAGGCCGAGCCGGAGCGGCAGACCAGGGCCTGCACTTCGATAAGCATCGGACGGGTGCCTTCCATGGAGCAGGTGACGACGGAGCCGCTGGCGCCCTTGGGGCGGCCGCTGAGCATGAATTCCGAAGGATTCTCGACCTCCACAAGGCCTTCCCGGCGCATCTCGAAGATGCCGATCTCGTTGGTCGAACCGAAGCGGTTCTTCACGCCGCGCAGGATCCGGTAGGACGCGTACCGGTCCCCCTCAAAGTAGAGGACCGCGTCCACCATGTGCTCCAGGACGCGGGGGCCGGCGACGGTGCCCTCTTTGGTCACATGGCCGACGATCAGGAAGGTGATTCCCGCCTCCTTCGCGATCCGGAGGAGGACGCCGGTCGTCTCGCGGACCTGGGAGACGCTGCCAGGCGCAGCCTGGACCGCGCCGCTGAACATAGTCTGGATGGAGTCGATGATCACGAGCTGCGGACGGGTCGTCTGCAGCGCATCCGTGATGACGTCCAGATCCGTCTCACAGAGAAAACGGAGGCTGTCCGCATCCTTGCCGAGGCGGACGGCGCGCATCTTGATCTGGCGCAGGGATTCCTCGCCGGACACGTAGAGCACGTCCTTGCCGGACACCGCCAGGTTGCCGGCGACCTGCAGGAGGAGCGTGGACTTCCCTATGCCGGGGTCTCCGCCGAAGAGGATCAGCGAGCCGCTGACGATGCCGCCGCCGAGCACGCGGTCAAGTTCCGCATAGCCGGTCGCGAAGCGGATCTCCTCTGCGTCCTCCACTTCCGAGAGACGGAGGGGGCGGTTCTGGCGCCCGAACGCGGCACCCGCGGCGCCGCCTATTGCTGCCCGCACGCCGGCGGCTGCTGTCGCAGCACTGCTCTTCCCGGCTGCCGGCGCGATCCTGACCGGCTCCTCGACCATGGTGTTCCAAGCCTTGCAGGACGGGCACTGGCCCGTCCACTTGGCGGATTCATACCCGCATTCCTGACAGAAGAACGCGGTCTTCCTGCGGCTGCTGCCCATTGGCTCTCCTTCTGGTAAAAGTGACCTCTCCGCCCCGGAAGCCGGCTGTGATGGTGTCGCCCGGGAGGGGCTCCATCGAGAGCAGCTGCTCGGCCAGCGGATCCTCGATGACCTTCTGGATCGCGCGCTTCAGAGGGCGCGCGCCCATCTTGTCGTCGCCGTATTTATCGACGATATGTTTCTTCAAAGCAGGGGAGATGCGGATCGTGATTTCCATCTGCTCGCGGGCCCTGCGGATGAGGTCCTCGCAGAGCAGGCCGCAGATCTCGTACATCTCGTCCTTCGTGAGGGTGTGGAACACCTGGATCTCATCGATCCTGTTGATGAATTCGGGCCGGAAGAGCTTGCGCACTTCCTCCATGACGCCTTCCTTCATCTTCTCATAGGACTGCTGCGCGGACGGCTTGTCGGCGAAGCCCAGCGATTTCGGCTGGGTGATCTTCATGGCGCCGACGTTGGAGGTCATGATCACGATGGTGTTCTTGAAATTGACCTTGTTGCCGCGGGAGTCCGTGATGTGGCCTTCGTCGAGGATCTGCAAAAGGACGTTGAACACGTCGTGGTGCGCCTTCTCGATCTCGTCGAAAAGCACGACGCTGTAGGGGTGGCTGCGGACCTTCTCCGACAGCTGGCCGCCCTCCTCGTAGCCGACGTAGCCAGGCGCGCTGCCGATGATCTTCGACACTGCGTACTGCTCCATGTATTCGGACATGTCGACGCGGATCAGGTCCTTGTCCGACCCGAACATGACTTCCGCCAGCGCCTTGGACAGCTCGGTCTTGCCGACGCCGGTGGGGCC
>DFIR01000092.1:34643-50194 GCA_002372815.1 Lachnospiraceae bacterium UBA3692 | reverse complement strand
GGCCCAGGAACAGGAAGGAGCCGATCGGCCTCCTCGGGTCCTGCAGGCCGGTCCGGCCTCTGCGGATCGCCCTCGCGACCGCCTTCACGGCGTCGTCCTGCCCGATGACGCGCTTGTGCAGCTCGTCCTCCAGGTGCAGGAGTCGGGTGCTCTCCTTCTCGGTCAGGCGGTTCAGCGGCACGTGGGTCCACTGGGAGACCACGGTCGCCACGTCTTCCGGCGTCACGACAGACTTGCGGGCCTCCTCCCTGCGGTCTCTGCGGGCGGCGGCGGTCTTCTGCTTCTTCCGGAGGCGGAGCTGTTCGTCGCGGCTCCTGCGGGCGGCTTCGATGTCGCCGATGCGAAGGGCTTCCGCGAGACGCTCGTCCGCGCTGCGGATCTCCTCCTCGATCTCGCTGACGGGATCCTTGTCATTCTCCAGACTTCCCAGGCGCACGGCCGCACAGGCCTCGTCGATCACGTCGATGGCCTTGTCCGGCAGGTTCCGGTCGTTGATATAGCGGGAGGACAGCTCCACGGCCGCTTCCAGCGCTTCCGGGCTGATGGTGACGCTGTGGTGCTCCTCGTAGCGGTGCGCGATGCCCCGGAGGATCTCCAGAGCTTCCGTGTCGGTGGGTTCCTCCACCTGCACCTGCTGGAAGCGCCGCTCCAGCGCGGCATCCTTCTCCACATATTTGCGGTACTCGCTGAGGGTGGTCGCGCCGATCAGGCGGATCTCGCCTCTCGCGAGCGCCGGCTTCAGAATGTTCGACGCGTCGATGGAGCCTTCCGCGCCGCCCGCTCCGATCAGAGTGTGCACCTCATCGACGAAGAGGATCACATTGCCGGCCGCGATCACTTCCGCGATGATGCGCTTGATGCGCTCCTCGAACTCGCCGCGGTACTTGGTCCCGGCCACGATGCCGGAGAGGTCCAGTGTCAGGAGGCGGCAGTCCTTGAGGGTCTGCGGGACGGTCCCGCTCACGATCTTCTGGGCGAGGCCCTCCACGATGGCCGTCTTGCCGACGCCGGGCTCGCCGACGAGGCAGGGATTGTTCTTGGTGCGCCGGCTGAGGATGCGGGTGATCCTGCGGATCTCGTCCTGCCGGCCGATCACCGGATCGAGCCTGCCCTGGGCCGCAAGCATGGTCAGGTCGCGGCTGTACTGGGACAGGAGGTCCTGCTGCGAGTCGGGCTGCTGCAGGTCGTCCTTGTGGGCGGCCGGGTCCTCGCCGATCGCCGCCAGGATCTCATAATAGATCTTCGCGGGATGGACGCCCATCGCCTCGATCAGCTTGCAGGCCACGCTGCCGCCCTCCGCGATGATCGCGAGCAACAGGTGCTCCGTGCCGATCTTCTCGGAGTGATAGCGCTCCGCCTGTGCGGCGGCGATGTTCATGATCTTCTGGCACCTCGGGGAGAAGCCTTCGTGATCGAGCAGCGCAAGGTTGCCGGACTCGATCGCCAGCTGCCGGATCATATCCGTCAGCCTTCCCACGGTGATGTTGTTGTCCAGCAGGATCTGCGAGGCGACGCCGCGCCGCTCTTCGATCAGTCCCTGCAGGAGATGCTCCGATCCCGTGTAGTTCTGCCGGTTCTTTCTGGATGCCGCTTTTGCGAGTGTGATCGCGTGTTCCGCGATCTCGGTGTATTTCTTCTTCATATAGATCTCTGTCTCTTCTGTGGGTTCACTCCGGTGCCTGTTCGCCGCCAGCCGTGCGCTGCGCGCCCGGTGCCGCTTCGTACTCGTCGTAGATCAGGTCCACCATCGCGTGCAGGTCCTCTCTGTCCAGGTTCCTGCATCTCGCTTCCGCGAGCAGGATCCGGAGCTCCTTCCCGATCTGGCGGATCGCCGCCTCGCGGTCCGTCTCCACGCTGATGAACGCGCCGCGCCGTCTGTCCACCTTCACATAGCCCTCCTGCTTGAGGACGGTGTAGGCCTTGTTGACGGTGTGCATATTGATGCCGATGTCCTCCGCCAGCTGACGCACGGAGGGGAGTACCTCTCCCTCCGCATAGCGGGCCGTAGCGATCCCGAGTATGATCTGATTGCAAAGCTGCTGGTAGATGGCCTCATCACTGCTGAAATCGATCTGTATCAGCATTTTCCTCAACCTTCCTTTCCTTCTCGCTCTTTCCAATCTTTTCCCGGAAAATGCTCTGAGAAAATGCTATCTGTTATATGGATGATATAACAGATAGCATTCTTTGTCAAGTATTCAGCAGTTTAGTGCGGCGGCCGGATCAGCGGAGGAACTGGTAGTCCAGATCGTCGTCCTCGTCACCGTAGAAATCTTCCGCCGTGCCGGCAGGCTTCCCGCCGCCGGGTTCGTTCTCCTCCTCCGCGGGGGCCTCTTCCGTCTCCTCTTCCGCGTAGAGGTCGTCCTCTTCCTGCGCGTCCACGCTGCTGAGGATCTCCTTCAGGGAGAGATGCATGCGTCCGCCCTTCCGGCGTCCGGTCTCTGCCGGCGCATCCTCCTCGTAAGTGTAGTCTTCTCCTTCTCCGACTTCGATGTCGTCGATCCCGTCGGGATCCTCCGCCGTCTCATCGACAGGGGCGTCCTCCTGCTCCGGATCGATCTCCTCCTCGGGCAGCTCCGCGTCGTCCGCGGGCTCTTCCTCTTCTTCGGGGAGGACGTTCTCCATCACGTTCTCGTCGTCTTCCTCGTAGTCGCCGCCGTCCGCGTCGTCACTGTCGTGCACGCCGAACAGGCCCTTGATCATTCCGAACAGGCCGCCGGTCTGCGCCGCTTTCCGGGCGCGCTTTCCGCGGGCACGGGAGGCCGCTCTCCGGGGCTCCTCCTCATCCTCTTCCAGGTCGAGGAAATCGTCTTCCGGCTCTTCCTCCTCGTCTTCCGCGAGGTCAGCATCGTCCTCCGCCGGATCCGCAGCGGGTTCCTCCGCGCCGGCCTCACCGGCCTCACCGGCCTCGTCGGCCTCCTCGGCGTCCGCGCCGGCATCCCCGGTCACTTCGCCCTCTGCAGGGGCGTCCTCTTCGATATACTCGCCGTCGTCGATGTAGCCTTCCTCTTCGGAGTAGCCCTCCTCCTCGGAATACCCGCCGTCTTCGGGATATGCGCCGTCCTCGTAGTACGCGCCGTCTTCGGTGTACTCACCGTCCTCGTAGTACCCGCCTTCTTCGGTGTACTCACCGTCCTCGTAGTACCCGCCTTCTTCGTCGTACTCGCCGTCCTCTTCGTAGAAGTCCTCGTCGCCGCCTCTGCCGGCCGTGCCGGGCGTCTCGGCGTCGTCGTCGAACCCTTCCAGATCGTCGTCATAGCGGTCGGGGCGGCTCTTCGCGAGGCGTGCGCGTGCCCGCTCGCGCTTGGTGTCCCTGCGGCCGCGGGTGTTGCGGCTGAGCACGAAGGCGAGGAATGCCGCAAGTCCTGCTGCGATCAGTCCCAGGATGGCTGAGAGGATCTTCCAGCGGCCGGAGGAGGCCTTGCCGGCGGCCGCCTGCTCCTCGAGCTGGTTCATCTTCTGCAGGTCCATCAGCTTCAGGCGCGTGCCGGTGTCGTAGTTGTAGACGTACCAGCAGCTCTCGCCGTTCTCATCCGTGTCGAACTGGAGGTTGTAGGTGGCGTTGGGGTCGGTCCAGGGGCTGTCCGCCGCCACGGCCGTGCCTTCCGGGAGCACGGTGTCCGCCCCCTGCGCCGTCTCCAGCGTCGTGGTGGTGGTCACGGCCTCCGTCGTCGCGGCTGTCGCCTCTTCGGCAGCTCTCTTGGAAGCTTCCGCGGAAGCCTGTTCCTCCGCAGCTCTGCGGGAGGCCTCCTCCGCCGCCTTCTCCTCCTGCTCCTTGCGGGCAGCCTCTTCGGCAGCTTTCTGGTTCGCTTCCTCTTCAGCCTTCTTCCTGGCCTCTTCCTCTTCCTTCTTCTTGGCCTCTTCTTCGGCCTTCTTCTTCGCCTCTTCCTCTTCCTTCTTCTTGGCCTCTTCCTCGGCCTTCTTCTTGGCTTCTTCCTCTTTCTTCTTCTCTTCGGCGGCCTTCTTCTCGGCCTGCGTCACGTATCCCTTGACGAAGTCCGCGCGCACGTAGCCGGTCTTCGAGCCGATCTTGATCTGGCACCAGACGTTGCCGTCCTTGTCCGTCTTCTCGCCGGTGACGTCGAAGTCGTCCTTTTCATACAGAAGTCCGATGACGCCGCTGCTTGTGGTCGGTTTCTCACGGACGTTGATACCGTCTTCCGTCACGTGCTCCGCGTACACAGGCATCGCCGGGGCACAGATCCCGAATGCCAGTCCGGCACTCAGGGCGGCCGCCGCCAGCCGGAGTCTCATAGTTCTGCTGCAGTGCTTCTCACTCATTTTCAGATCGCCTCGCTCTCTTCGATCGCTTTGCCGATATCGCCGCGCATGTACTGCCCGTCGAAATGTACCTGCCGTGCCGCCTCATAAGCCGCAGCGCGCGCTTCCTTCAGAGTCTTCCCCAGGGCCGTCACACCGAGGACGCGGCCGCCGCTCGTGACGATCTGTCCCTCCGCGTTCAGGGCCGTACCTGCGTGGAAGCAGAAGCAGTCCTGACGTCCGTCGAAGAACTCCAGCCCGGAGATCACTTTCCCTTTTTCATATGCCAGCGGGTAGCCGCCGGACGCGATGACCACGCACACAGCGGCGTTGTCCTCGAATTCCAGGTCCAGCTGTCCCAGCGTCCCGTCGATGCAGGCGTCCATGACGTCCACGATGTCCGTCTTCATGCGGGGCAGGACCACCTGTGTCTCGGGGTCGCCGAACCGCGTGTTGTACTCCAGGACCTTCGGGCCGTCCGCCGTCAGCATCAGGCCGAAGTAGAGGACGCCCTTGAAAGGCCTGCCCTCCGCCGCCATCGCGTCCACCGTCTTCTGGTAGATGTGCTCGCGGCAGAACCGGTCCACTTCCTCCGTGTAAAAGGGGCTCGGGGAGAAAGTCCCCATGCCGCCCGTATTGAGGCCGGTGTCGCCATCCCCTGCGCGCTTGTGGTCCTGGGAGGAAGTCATCAGCTTGTAGTCCTTCCCATCCACAAAAGCCAGCACGGAGACCTCGCGCCCGGTCATGAACTCCTCGATCACGACCTGGTCGCCGGCGGCGCCGAACTTCCTGTCCGTCATTAGTTCCCGGATCCCTTCGAGGGCCTCTTCGCGCGTCTGGCAGATCAGCACGCCCTTGCCGAGCGCAAGACCGGAAGCCTTCAGCACGATCGGGACCGGGGCGGTCTCGAGGTACTGGCGCGCCTTCTCCGGATCGTCGAAGGTCTCGTAAGCGGCCGTCGGGATCCCGTATCTCTTCATGAGATCCTTGGAGAAAGCCTTGCTGCCCTCAATGATCGCAGCATTCTTGCGCGTGCCGAAGATCCGGAGGCCCTTCTCCTCGAACGCGTCCACGATGCCCGCGCAGAGCGGGTCGTCCATGCTGCAGACGGTGAGATCGATCTTCTCGTCCTGCGCGAACTTTGTGAGCGCCTCGAAGTCCATGGTGGAGATGTTCACGCACTCCGCGATCCGGCGGATCCCCGCGTTTCCGGGCGCGCAGTACAGCTTGTCGACCCGGGGGCTTCTCTTCAGCGCCGCGGCGATGGCATGTTCACGTCCGCCGCTTCCGACCAGTAAAACTCTCATTCTGCATCCGCTCCTTCCCCGGATCCGGACTCGGGCAGGATCCGCGTCGTTCTTCCTTCGATCACCACTCTGTTCTGCGCGATCAGCCGGATCGCTTCGGGGAGCAGGATCCATTCCGCCTGCTCCATCACGCGCCGCTGCAGCACCTCCGGCGTGTCGCCGTCGCGCACTTCCACGGCTTTCTGCAGGATGATCGGGCCGCTGTCCAGCCCCTCATCCACGAAATGCACCGTCGCGCCGGTGACCTTCACGCCGCGCGCCAGGGCGCCTTCATGCACTTTCAGTCCGTAATATCCCTTGCCGCAGAAGGAAGGGATGAGGGCGGGATGGATGTTGATGATGCGGCCGGGGTAGGCCGCGACGACCTGCGGCGGGATCGCGACGAGGAAGCCCGCCAGGACGACCAGGTCGCAGCCCGTCTCCTGCAGCTGCTGCAGGAGTGCGTCGTTGAACGCTTCCCGGGAGGCGTAGTCCTTCGGTGAGCAGCAGATGCCGGTGATCCCGGCGGCTGCGGCTCTCTCGAGCGCGTAGGCCCCGCGGTTGTTGCTGATCACGGCGGCGATCTCCACGCCGGGAAGTCTGCCCGCCTGCAGCTGATCGATGATCGCCTGCAGATTCGTGCCTCCGCCGGAGACACAGACTGTGATCCTCAGCATACGTCCACTCCTTTATCCCCTTCGATGACTGTGCCGATCTTAAAGGCCCTCTCGCCGGCCGCTTCCAGCGCGGAGACCGCAGTGTCCGCATCCGCCGGATCCAGGGCGAGCACCATGCCGATGCCCATGTTGAAGGTGTTGTACATCATATGCTCCTCGAGCTGTCCGCGGGTCTGCATGATGCGGAAGATCGCGGGCACCTCGTAGCTGTCCTTCCGGACCTGCGCGCGCACGCCCTCCGGAAGCATTCTCGGAATGTTCTCATAGAAGCCGCCGCCGGTGATGTGGCTGCAGCCTTTGATCCGGACACCCGCCTCGCGCACGGCGCGGAGAGCCTTCACATAGATCTTCGTGGGGCGCAGGAGCGCCTCGCCGAGGGTCTCCCCGAGCTCGGGGATGTATTCCTTAAGTGTCTCCTCGCTCACGCCAAACAGCTTGCGCACGAGGGAGAATCCGTTCGAGTGCACGCCGGAGGAGGCGATGCCGACGAGGACATCCCCGGGCCGGATCGTGCTTCCGTCGATCAGGTCTTTCCGGTCCGCGACGCCCACCGCGAATCCCGCGAGATCGTACTCGTCCACGGGATAGAAGCCGGGCATCTCCGCGGTCTCGCCGCCGATCAGCGCCGCGCCGGCCTGGCTGCAGCCGTCGCACACGCCCTTCACGATCTGGGCGATCTTCTCCGGTTCATTCTTGCCGCAGGCAATGTAGTCGAGGAAGAAGAGCGGCTCTCCGCCCGCGCACACGACGTCGTTGACGCACATCGCGACGCAGTCGATCCCGACCGTGTCATGCCTGTCCATGAGAAACGCCAGTTTCAGTTTCGTTCCGACACCGTCCGTGCCGGACAGGAGGACCGGGTCCTCCATATCCTTGATCGCCGCAAGGGAAAAAGCTCCCGAAAATCCTCCGAGGCCTCCCATGACTTCCGGGCGCATGGTCGACTGCACATACTGCTTCATCAGTTCGACGCTCCGGTATCCGGCTTCGATATCCACGCCTGCGCTTTTATAATCCAGCATTTTACCTCCTGTTGAATACCAGTCTCGGGCCTCCTAAAGTGCCGCCGGGGGGCGGCTCCGGTGCTCAGTACGCCGCGTGTCCGACTTCCTGCAGACGGGCGTCCTTCGCTTCCACTTCTTCCTTCATCTTCACGGTATAATCTTTCAGTTTCCCGAGCAGCGCGCTGTCGGAGATCGCGAGCATCTTCAGCGCCAGGAGCGCCGCGTTCTTCGCGCCGCCGATCGCGACCGTCGCCACCGGGATGCCGGAGGGCATCTGCACGATGGAGTACAGGGAATCCCTGCCGCCCAGAGAGGTGGTGTGCATCGGGATCCCGATGACCGGCAGCGGGAACAGTGCCGCGCACATGCCCGGCAGATGGGCCGCCATGCCGGCGCCGGCGATGATCACCTTGACGCCTCTCTCCTCCGCGCCCTGCGCGTAGTCGAAGAACACCCCGGGCTCCCTGTGTGCCGAGATGATCCGCATTTCATAGGCAACGCCGAACTCATCCAGGACCTGTGCCGCCTTCTTCATCACGGGCATGTCGGAGTCCGATCCCATTACGATCGATATCAGAGCCATATTTCCTCCTGTCTGTCTCTCAGTGGCTGATTACGCTTCCTGTACGCCGTACTGTGCGTAATAGGCATCCAGTTCCTTCTTGATCCTGTCGTTGATGACGATCCCGCCGGCGATCGGACGGTTGTAGAGATAGTCCGTCACCTCCCGCATGCTCACGATCGCGTGTGCGGGGAAGCCGTATTTCTCGCGGATCTCGTCGAGCGCCGACACCTTGCCCTCTCTGCCGACTTCCATGCGGTTGAGAGAGACGATCAGGCCGACGACGTCCACGTCCGCCTGCGCGCGCAGGATCGGGTAGGTCTCCGCGATCGACGCGCCGGAGGTCGTCACGTCCTCGATGATCATCACGCGGTCCCCGTCCCGGAGCCTGGAGCCGAGCAGGATCCCCGTGTCGCCGTGGTCCTTGACTTCCTTGCGGTTGCAGCAGTAGCGGATCTCCCGTCCGTAGAGCCTGCTGATCGCCATGACGGTCGCGACCGCGAGCGGAATGCCTTTATAGGCGGGTCCGAAGAGGACGTCGAAGTCGAGACCGTAGTGGTCGTGGATCGCCTTCGCGTAGTACTCTCCCAGCTTGTTCAGCTGCGCGCCGGTCGTGTAGAGGCCGGCATTCATGAAGAAGGGCGACTTGCGCCCGCTCTTCAGGGTGAAATTTCCGAAGCGCAGCACCTGCGCGTCCACCATGAATTCGATGAATTCTTTCTTGTATTCCTGCATAGGACTCCTTCCCTGAGGGGTTCTGTATGGGTTGCCGTTCTCTGCTCTCTGTTTTCTGTTCCCGGTCCGCCGCCCGTCATCTCTCCGCGAGTGCCGTCCGCAGGTCCTCGATCATGTCCAGTGCCGCCGCGCGCGCCGCGCCCGCAAAGTCGCGCCCGAAGGAGGCGTAGGCATCCTTCTTCCAGGCCGCGAGAATGCCGCGGGAGGAATTGACGATGCAGCCTTCCCCGTTCTCGTCGAAGAAGTGTAGCAGGTCCTTCGCGGAAGCGCCCTGTGCCCCGTAGCCTGGTGCCAGGATATAGGTCTCCGGCATCTGCTCGCGCAGGCGCCTGCCCTGCTCCGGATATGTCGCGCCGACGACGGCGCCGACATTGCTGTAGCGTCCGTCCATCGAGAGGCGGCCCCACTCGCGCACCTTCTCGCCCACCAGTTCGTAGACCGGCCTGCCGTCCTGCGTGAGGACGTCCTGCAGTTCCCCGCTCGACGGGTTGGACGTCTTCACCAACACGAAGATGCCCTTGTCGTGCGCGTTGCAGACATCGATGAAAGGCTTGATCCCGTCGGATCCCAGATAAGGATTGACGGTGGCGAAGTCCGCGTCAAAAGCGCGCTGCGCCTGTCCCTCGATCTCCGTCGTCCCGAGGTGGCCCGCCGCATACGCCGCGGAAGTCGATCCGATGTCGCCGCGCTTCACGTCGGCGATCACGATCAGTCCCTTCTCCTGGCTGTACCGCACGGTCTTCTCATACACCGCCAGTCCGGGGAGCCCGAACTGCTCGTACATGGCGCTCTGCGGCTTGACCGCGGGCACGATGTCGCAGACCGCGTCGATCACGCCCTTGTTGAACTTCCAGATCGCCTCTGCCGCCGCTTCCATCGGCGTCAGTTCTCTTCCCTGCGCCAGCGCTTCCCTGCGGCTCTCCTCGAGAAGCTCCGCCGGGATGAAAGAGAGGTTCGGGTCCAGCCCGACCACTACCGGCGCGTTCTTCTCTCTCACTGCATCCATCAGTTTCCTGATCATAAAACTCCTTCCGTGGTGACTTGTCTCATCGCGTCTTCAGGAACTCGATCTCTTTCGCAGCCTCCTCGTCGTCGGGATACTGCGCCAGATACTCCGCCATGTAGTTCTCGGCATTCTCGAAATCGCCCATATATTCATAGGCGACTGCGCGGTTGAACAGGAGGCTCTGCCTCTCGATGCTGTCCCCCGCCGCCTGCGCAAGGCCCCTCTCGAAGGCGTCGAGCGCCTCCTCGTAGTGCTCCTGCTCCATCTCGATGGTGCCGAGAAGCGCCATCAGTGTCGCATTGTCGCCGGTGTTGTTCTGGAACTTCTCCAGGATCTCCACCGCCTCCTCGGGCCGATCGAGTTTCTGGTAAGCCTGCGCCAGTGCGAACACCGTGCCGGTGTCCGCCGCGGTCTGCTGCTCCAGAAGCTTCGCGGCCTCATCATACTTCTCAAGATAACACAGAAAACGTCCTTTTACGAGTGTATCCATCGAATCGTCCGACCGGTCGATCGCGCCCTGCAGGTAGCTGATGCCGATGTCCTTCATGCCGGCGGATTCCAGGATCCTGGCGATCTCATAGAGCCGCTCGTAGTTGTCCCGGTCGAGGTTGATGGACCGGTTGAAGTCATTCTTCGCCTCCGTCTCGTTGCCGCGCTGCGCGTAGACCGTCCCGCGGAGCATGTAGAGGTCGGCGTTCTCCGCGTCCGCCCCGATGAGCTCCGTGTAGATCCTGAGCGCCCGCTCGGCATCCCCGCTGCGGAAACACGCGCATGCGAGATACTCCTGGATATCCCTGTCCATGCTGTCGTCGTAAATCTTTTTGGACAGGTCCGACCGGCTGTTCAGCGCGTTCTCAAAAGCCGGCACCGCGTCGGCGTAGCGGCCCAGCCCCATCAGGGCGATCCCCTTGCCGCGCCACGCGAGCTCGAGCTGCTCGCCGTCCGTGATCGCGTCCTCGAAGAAGGCAAGGCCCGATTTGTAGTCGTTCTCCCCGACGGCGCGGTAGCCCTTCTCCACATTCTCGGATTTCCGGAATTCGGAACACCCGGTGAGCATGGGCACCATGACCAGGACCAGCAGCGCGGTCACAAGACTCTTATAAATGCGTTTTCCGTCGAATCTCACAGACATCGTTCCTCTCCTTCCCTGCCGTCATTCCGCCGGGCAGGATTCCCCTATGTCCCGGACGGCCTCCTCCTGTGCGCCGACAGGCAGCTGCACCAGGATGATCGCCGCAAACATGAGCACGCAGCCGAAGATCTCCCTTCTCGAAAGCACCTGATGCAGGATCAGGAACCCTGCCACCGCCGAGATCACCGATTCCAGCGACATGATCAGCGACGCGATCGAAGGGTCCGCGCCTTTCTGGCCGGCGATCTGCAGTGTGTACGCGATCCCGCTGGAGAAGATCCCCACATACAGCAGCGGCAGGATCCCCGCCGCGACCGCGGACAGGTGCACTTCCTCCACCTTGAAGGCCGTCAGCGTCCCGAGCGTCCCGGCCGTCACGAACTGTGCGAAGGCCAGCTCGATGCTGTCGGTGTGAGGCGCAAAGTGGTCCACTGCCATGATCTGCAGCGAGAACAGCAGCGCGCACAGCAGCAGCGACCGGTCCCCGGGCTCCAGGTGCATCTCCCCGCTCACACTGAGATAATACAGCCCGACCGACGCCAGCGCCACGCCGACCCACAGCCGCAGGCTCGTCTTCCGTGTTATGAAGAAATTGATCAGCGGCACCAGCACGATGTACAGAGCCGTCATGAATCCCGCCTTGCCCACATCCGTGGTGACGATGCCGATCTGCTGCATCGTGGAGGCGGCGAAGAGCGCCGTCCCGCAGCAGAGCCCGCCAAGCGCGGCCATGCGGAGATCCCCGCCCTCACCGCGGAGGCGCCGGATCACGATCAGCGGCAGCAGCACGGCTGCCCCGAGAAAATAGCGCAGACCGTTGAAAGTCACCGGTCCCATATAGTCCATGCCCATGCTCTGGGCCACAAATGCCGTTCCCCAAATCAGTGAGGCCAGAAAGAGCATCGCTGCGTTCACTGCCGGTACTTTTCTCATGCTGCTCCGTTTCTGAATCTGTGAATCTTTTTTATTCCTCGAACGCCGCGGTGACGTAGAAGCCCCGCTCGTTGTGGGTGATCTTCGTGACGACGCCTTTCCGCGCCGTGAGCCTCTGCGTGAACGGGATGTTCCCGCTCATCGCGAGCGAAGGGTCGATCGTGTAGTAGTAGTTGCTGGGAAGCAGTCCCTCCGAGACAGTGATCTTCTGCCCCTCCTCGAGAAGGCCTTCCCGTTCCATTTTAAATGTCAGTTCCCGCATGTCACTCCTGATAGTCCTCTTCACTCCGGATCACGGCGTTCTCCAGGACCGCGTCCGTCCACCGGCTGTAGTAGGATCCGTAGAGGTGCACCCCGTCGCCGGTCATCTCCGCCAGCAGGTTCCCGTCGTCATCGCAGAAGTGTTCGTTCATGTCAATATAGAAGATATCATGTCCGTTCGCCAGTGTCGATACCGCCTTGTTGCGCTGTACGACGATCCGGTTGTTGAGCGCGATATCGTGCCGGCTCAGCTCCTCCGTGACGTGCATCATCCCTTCTATATAGATGATCGCGTCCGGCTGCAGCCCGCGGATCTTCTCGAGAAGACTGCGGTAATGATGGTAGTAGCTCTCCGTGTCCGGATAGCCCACCTCGTTGATGCCCAGGGAGATGTAGATCTTCCGGAAAGAAGTGCTCTTCAGCGCGTCCTCCAGCTTCATCCACTGCGGATTCTCTCCGGGTCTGCCGAACTGCAGGGTCTCGTCGAGGATCGTGAACGTCGTGATCGACTCCTTGCACAGAAAGGAGGCGACATCCGTGATCCCGCCGTACTCCCAGAGTCCCTGCACGCGCGAGTCCCCTATGAACAGCGCGTCCTTCAGATAGGACCGGTCCACCTTCTGCAGCAGATAATAGGTGCCGTTCTGCGCGAACATCCCCTCCGTGTCCCGGTTGTACTGTGTGTCATCCGGGGACAGGAATGCCGGCGCGGCGCTCCCGTAGTCCTTCGCGGGCACGACCTCCGAGCAGACGCCGTCGGGGATCACCCCGGGCTGCACCGCCTGCGCGGTCTTCACACAGCCCTGCGTCGTGATGACGGTCGTCGCCTCCACCGTCTCCTCGCGGGAAGACGCCTCCGAAGCCGTCTCCGCCTCCTCTGCGGCTGTTGCCGCGGCTGTCTCCGCTTCGGCGGAAGCATCCTCTGCAGGGTCGGCTGCGGCTGTCTCCGCAGCTTCGTCCTGTTTCTTACCCTCTCCAGCGGGCAGCAGTGCCAGAAGGGAATCCAGAGGACTCCCTCCGTCCGCATAGGCCGGCAGCACGCGCCACGGCCAGACGCCGTCGTGAATGCCTTTCATGACCGGAACCAGCCAGGGCTCCCGCGGAAAGTCCGCCGCGTAGCTGCGGTAGACCGTATCTTTTCCTATATATCCCGCTGCCGATAATCCGGCAGTGGACAGAAGAATGAGCAGACACAGGAGCATCCGCCCCCATCTGCGTACAAATCTCTTCAATCTCAGACTCCCGATTAGAATGAAAAATACATGAACGGATTGGCAGCGCTGGTCACGATCCGGTAGATGCTCAGCCAGAACAGCGCGAGCGCGGCCAGCACCACCGGCAGCTTCGTGCGCCTTGTCACCACGAACCCGTAGAAATCCGGCACGCAGAACAGGATCGCCGCGGCAAAGTAAGGCCAGAACAGCCCCCCGTACTTAGCCATATCCCCCGCGTTCACGGCGACGCCGTTCGCGAACAGGGGAAACAGCCTGCCGACATACACCTGCAGCTCCCCCAGATCCGGAAAAGCAAAGATCACCCAGGTCAGCGGGATCAGGATCCACACGCCCAGCCGGCCGACCAGCGGTACCCGCTGCAGCAGTCCGCGGAGGACGAATTTCTCCAGTATGATCAGCACACCGAGCAAGAGTCCCCAGATCAGGAAATTCAGGGAACCGCCGTGCCACAGGCCGGTCAGGGTCCACACCGCGAGAAGGCTGCCGATGCAGCGCAGCGTGCCGTTGCGGCTCCCGCCCAGCGGGATGTACACATAGTCGCGGAACCAGTGCCCCAGCGTCACGTGCCAGCGGCGGTAGAAGTCCGCGATGCCCACGGCCGCGTAGGGATGGTCGAAGTTCACGATGAACCTGAATCCGAGCATGGTGCCGATCCCGGCCGCCATCAGCGAATAGCCCCAGAAATCATAGTACAGGCGGAAGGTGTACCCGTAGGCGCCGAGCCAGGCCAGCGGCGTCGAGATGCTCGCGTAGCCGATCCTGCGCAGCTCCGACCAGAGGATCGCCAGCCGGTCGGCCAGCAGCACCTTCATCGAAAGTCCGAGCACAAAGAAAAACAGCCCGTCCGCAAAATTGCGGAGAGACGTCTCCCTGGGCAGACGCTCGTCGAAGCCGCCGTCCGCGTATCGCATGATCGGTCCCTGCGTGATCTGCGGGAACATGGTCAGATAGGCCGCCGTGCTCAGCATGTCCGGCTTGCGGACGATCCTGCCGGCGCGGATGTCCAGCTGGAAGGACAGCATCTTGAAGATGTAGAAGCTCAGTCCCACCGGCAGCCAGGCGCTCCCCAGGACCCGGCCCAGTACCTTGCAGGCCGCCAGCACGCCGAGATCCGCCAGGATCGCCGCGAGTCCCAGTCCTCTCTGCAGGGAGGACGGCTCGCGCCCCGGACGTGTCCATGCGGCGGTGCCGAAGAGGTGATTGCCGACGGTCAGCACTGCCAGCAGTGCCGTGCCGGGCAGACTCCCGAACGCATAAAATACCAGACTCCCCGCCGTCAGGACAGCGTTCCTGAGGCGGGCGGGAGTCAGGTAATAGATCACTAGAAATATGGGCAGAAAGCGAAAAATGAAACTGATACTTGAAAAAATGATCATCCTTACTGGATCTTGGCAAGCTCATCGAGAGCGGCTCTGACGCCCTCCATCTGCCTGCGGTACTTCTCCTGTTTTTCCTTCTCGGCGTCGATCTTGTCCTGCGGAGCCTTGGCGAGGAACTTCGGGTTGCCGAGCATGCCCTCGCTTCTCTTCAGCTCGCCGGTGAGACGCTTCACTTCCTTTTCAAGTCTCGCCTTCTCGGCGGCGATGTCCATGAGATCCGCCAGCGGCAGGTAGAGCGTGCCGAAAGGCAGCACCAGCTGCAGCGCGCCGGCCGGAATGTCATTCTTGTCCTTCTGCAGGATCAGCTCGGAGGCGGACGCGAGACGCTCGAAGAAGGTCCTGCCTTCCGCGAAGTCGCTCAGCACCTGCTCCTGCTCCGACACAAGGATCACCTTGGCCTTGCGGGAAGGGGCGACGCCTCTCTCGGTCCTGGCGTTTCTGACCGCGCGCACGGCCTCCTTGATGTAGGCGATGCTCTCCTCCTCGTGCGGGAAGTCGAAGGCTTCCGTCCACACCGGCCAGTCGCTGATCATGATCGAAGGCTCGCTGCTCTGGATCGTGCAGTAGATCTCCTCCGTCACGAACGGCATGTAGGGGTGGAGCAGCTTGAGGCTGCCCTTCAGGACGGTCTGCAGCGTCCACAGCGCCGCGGCGCGGCTGTCCGCCGTCTCCGCCTCGCCGCCGTCCGCGTACAGGCGCGGCTTGACCATCTCGATATACCAGTCGCAGAACTCATCCCACAGGAAGTCCACGACCTTCTGCACGGCGATGCCGAGCTCATACTTCTCCATGTTCTCGGTGACTTCCCGCACCACGCTGTTGTAGCGGGACAGGATCCACCGGTCTTCGGGAGCGAGCGCAGCAGGCATCTCCTTGCCGGCCTCCTCGCCTTCCTGCATGTTCATCATGATGAAGCGGGAAGCGTTCCACACCTTGTTCGCGAAGTTGCGGCTGGCCTCCACCTTCTCATCCGAGTAGCGCATGTCGTTGCCGGGCGCGTTGCCGGTGATCAGCGTCAGGCGCAGCGCGTCCGCGCCGTACTTGGCGATGACCTCGAGCGGATCCACGCCGTTGCCCAGGG
>DFIR01000092.1:15107-34594 GCA_002372815.1 Lachnospiraceae bacterium UBA3692 | reverse complement strand
GTTGCCCAGGGACTTGGACATCTTGCGGCCCAAGTTGTCCCTGACGAGGCCGTGGAAGAGCACCGTCTTGAAGGGCCGCTCGCCCATCTGCTCGTATCCCGAGAAGATCATCCGGATGACCCAGAAGAAAATAATATCGTAGCCTGTGACCAGCACATCCGTCGGATAGAAATACTTCAGATCCTCGGTCATCTCCGGCCATCCGAGCGTCGAGAAAGGCCACAGCGCGGACGAGAACCAGGTGTCCAGCGTATCCGGATCCTGGGTAAAATGTGTCCCCCCGCACTTCGGGCACTTGCCGGGCATCTCCGGCGCCACGACGATCTCGCCGCAGTCGTCGCAGTAGTAGGCGGGGATCCTGTGGCCCCACCACAGCTGACGGCTGATGCACCAGTCGCGGATGTTGTCGGTCCAGTTGAAGTAGGTCTTCTCCATCCGCTTCGGGATGAGACGGATCTCGCCCTCTTCCACTGCCTTCACGGCGGGCTTGATGAGCTCGTCCATCTTCACGAACCACTGCTGCTTGATCATCGGCTCGACGGTCGTGCCGCAGCGGTCATGTGTGCCGACGTTGTGCGTATAGTCCTCGATGCGGACCAGCAGGCCCATCTCATCGAGCTCCTTCACGATCGCCTTCCGGCACTCATAGCGGTCCATACCGCAGTACTTGCCGCCGTTCTCGTTGATCGTGGCGTCGTCATTGAGGATATTGACCTCGGGGAGGCCATGGCGCTTGCCGACCTCAAAGTCGTTGGGGTCGTGGGCGGGCGTGATCTTCACGACGCCGGTCCCGAACTCGCGGTCCACGTAGGTATCCGCCACGATGGGCATCTCCCTGTTCACGATGGGCAGCAGGACCTTGCGGCCGATCAGGTGCTGGTAGCGCTCATCCTCCGGATGCACGGCCACCGCCGTATCGCCCAGCATCGTCTCCGGACGGGTCGTCGCGAACTCCAGGAAGTCCGTCTTCGAGACCGTGCCGTCCTCTTCGATCAGCGGATATTTGATGTGCCAGAAATGGCCCGCCTGCTCCTCATACTGCACTTCCGCGTCGGAGATGGAAGTCTTGCACACAGGGCACCAGTTGATGATCCGGCTTCCCTTGTAGATCCATCCCTTCTCGTGCATCTTGCAGAACACCTGCGTGACGGCCTTGTTGCAGCCCTCATCCATGGTGAACCGCTCTCTGTCCCAGTCACAGGAAGATCCCAGCTTCTTCAGCTGGTTCACGATCCGTCCGCCGTACTCCCGGCGCCAGTCCCAGCACTTCTCCAGGAAGCCTTCTCTTCCCAGATCCGCCTTGCTGATCCCCTGCTGCTTCAGGTTCTCGATCACGCGCACTTCCGTCGCGATCGAGGCGTGGTCCGTCCCCGGCTGCCACAGGGCATTATATCCCTGCATCCTCTTGAAGCGGATCAGGATATCCTGCATGGTATTGTCCAGCGCATGCCCCATGTGGAGCTGCCCCGTGATATTCGGCGGCGGGATCACGATCGTAAACGGTGTCTTCGAATGATCCACCTCCGCGTGAAAATACTTCTTCTCTTCCCAGTTCTTATAGATCCGGTCCTCGATCCCGTGCGGATCGTAAGTCTTCGCAAGTTCTTTTCTCATTGTCTTCAGGCTCTCCCGATCGGTGGTTGTCTTGATGTTTCCCGGTGGGCCTTCCGCGGGGACCGCGGCGTTTACGGCACACCAATTAAGACAGAATTCCTGTCATAATCTACTATGATAAAGAGCGGTAGGATATTTGTCAAACGCCTATTTATGACGACAGTGCAGGATGACCGGCCCCCGCCAGATGGAAGCTGCCGGCTTTTCGTCATCCCATCGGCAGCGGGCCTTCCGCCATCCGTATGCGCGGGCCGCTCGAGCAGACATACATAGACCCGCACGGCACTGCCGGCAGGGCACTCCGACGAACTCGGCGCCCACTCCGATGACCGGGCGCCTCAGACAACGCCGGATGCGGGGCACAGCAGGACTGTCCCCCGCATCCCTGCCGGCAGCGCTGCGCGGATCAGGTATGTCAAGGCACTCGCTCAAAGCGCATGCGTATGGCGGAAGGTCCGCTGCCGGGGGCGGTGACAGGCGGAAGCTATTGATCCGACGGCGGCAACTTCATGGTCTTTTCCGACAGTGTCGCTATGGACCTTGTTGGTACGGTGATCTTAATAATCTCACACTCCACTTCCGCCTCTTCGAGTGCAGAAGCCGACGCATCTTCGCAAGCTTGCCGGGGAAAACGCTTAATATACCGGACTGCGGTCATAACAGCACCGCTTAGAGTGAGCGCCTTGACAGACCTGATCCGTGAGGCCTCTTCGGCGAGGCTGCAGGGCGCAGTCTCACTGCGGCCTGCAGTGCACGTTGTCTGAGGCGTCCGGTCATCAGAGCGGACGCCGAGTTCGGGCACGTGCCTGCCGAAGAGGCCTCACGGATCTATGTCTGTCTGCGCGAAACGGCCCGCGGGGCTGTATGACCGCAGCCCGGTATTTTGCAGCATGTACAAAGAAATGCGCCGTTCCTTGCGCTTGTATGCCACCCCGCCGGGTGCTATAATTCTTTCCTGTAGCAGAATCCCGGAACGAACAGTTCCTTGTCTCAAAACAGCTTTATACTATATGAAAGATCAAATCAAACCGATGACCGCCGGAGCCTGGCTGCGCAAGGGGCTGATCGACGGTTTTCCCATCTGTATGGGGTATTTTGCGGTGGCGTTCGCGCTCGGGATCGCGGCGAAGAGGATCGGGATGAGCTGGGCGCAGGCGGGTGTGATGTCCATGGGACTCGTAGCTTCCGCCGGGGAGTTCGCGGCGCTGGTGCTCCTGGAGAGCCATGCGGGCGTCCTGGAGATCATCTCCACCTGCATCGTCGTCAATCTCCGCTATTTCCTGATGAGCTGCTCGCTCTCGCAGAAGCTGTCCCCGGATTTGCCGCTGTACCATCGTTTCTTCCTGGCGCAGGGGATCACGGATGAGATCTTCGGCCTGTCGGCCGCCGTGGACAGCTGGCTGACGCCTGCCTATACCTACGGCATGATGATCATCAGCATCTTCGGCTGGACCCTCGGGACGGTGCTCGGCGTGCTGGTCGGCAATATCCTGCCCCCGAGCGTCACGGCTGCCCTCAGCGTGTCCCTCTACGGCATGTTCCTGGCGATCATCATTCCGCCCGCGAAGAAGGACCGCTTCATCGGCGCCCTTGTTGCGCTGTCGATGCTGTGCAGCTGGCTCTTCTCGATTCTCCCGGTGCTCTCGAAGATCTCCACGGGCTTCAAGGTCATCATCCTGACGCTTGCGATCGCGGGCATCGCCGCAGTCGTGCGTCCGATCGACGAAAACAGCGGGACCGGTGAGAAGTCTGAGGACACGGCCGGTCATCCGGAGACGGAAGGAGGTGCCGCATGAATACCTGGCTCGCGCTCGCGATCATGATCCTGACGGTCTATCTGATCCGTCTGCTGCCGCTCCTCTTCCTCCGGAAGGAACTGAAGAGCCGGTGGCTGCGGTCCTTCCTGCACTATGTGCCTTATGTCACGCTCGCCGTGATGACCTTCCCCGCCATCATCGAGGCCGGTGAGACACCGCTGGCAGGCGTCCTGGCGCTCGCCGCCGGCCTGGTCACCGCCTGGATCTCCGGGGACCTGTTCATCGTGGCCATCAGCTGCTGCGTGGTCATGTTCGTGGCGGGACTGTTCTGAGGCGGTTTTAGATTTTTTTCATATTCTGTTTGTATATATTTTCTTGTATTTGGAGTGCTTGAACCTAAAATGTACTTATATACTATGTACTTTTATGCGTCCATAAGTCTCCGGCACAACGAAGAGGCTTATGGTTTTTGACGGGAAAGGCGCGCTCCGATGTTGAAACAACTCCGTTACCGAATCGCCAGATTTATGCAGGGCAGATATGGTGTAGACAATCTGTCCCGTTTTCTGAGTTATGTGCTGCTGATCTACCTGGTAGTCACGATGTTCCTCCGGCTCCCTTACGCATCCGTGCCCTCACTGGTGCTGCTGGTGATCATCTACTTCCGGACTTTTTCCAAAAATATCCAGAAGCGCTACCGCGAGAATCAGAAGTTCCTGAAACTCCGGTCCTCTTTCACCGGTTTCTTCCGGAATTTCCGTTCCAACGTCCGGCAGTGGCGCACCTTCCGCATCTACCGCTGCCCCAAGTGCGGACAGAAGATCCGGATCCCCCGCGGCAAGGGCCGCATCATCGTGCGCTGCCCCCGCTGCAGCGAAGAATTTGAAAAAAGGAGCTGAAACATGTTCGGCTATATCGTTGCGAATGAACCCGAGCTGCGCATACGGGAGTTCCGCCTGTACCGCAGCTATTACTGCGGACTCTGCTGCGAACTCAAGGACAGTTACGGTCGTGCCGGTCAGATGACCCTGAGCTATGACACGACGTTCCTGTCTTTTTTGCTGACCAGCCTGTATGAGCCCGCCGAGGAGGACTGCGGTGAGACGCGCTGCATCGCGCATCCCTTCGAGGATCATCCCACGCGCCGCAATGAATTCACCCGCTACTGCGCGGACATCAACATCCTGCTCTCCTACTACTCCTGCCTGGACGACTGGGAGGACACGCACAGCCTGAAGAAACGCGCCCTGGCAACCCTGCTCCGCGGCAAAAGCGACCGCGCAGCCGCCAAATGGAAGCACAAGGCCGAGGTCGTCACGCAGCAGCTGGAGCTCCTCCACCAGTATGAGAAGGAGCGCTCCACGGACATCGACCTCGTCAGCGGCACCTTCGGCACCCTCCTGGCGGAGCTGTTCGCCTACAAGGAGGACGTCTGGGAGCAGACACTCCGCCGCATGGGCTTCTTCCTGGGCAAGTTCATCTACATCCTGGATGCCTACGACGACCTGGAGGAGGACCGGAAGAACGGCGCCTACAACCCTCTCCTTGCGAAAAGCACCGAAGAGGGCTTCGACGACTGGTGCCGCCGGATCCTGACCATGATGATGGCGGAGTGCTGCAGCGCCTTCGAGATGCTGCCGATCGTCACGAACATCGAGATCCTGCGGAACATCCTGTACGCAGGCGTCTGGACCAAATACGACGCGGTGCGCGCCGCGCGCGAGGGGAAGAATGCCTCGGAGATCGCCGCCCAGGCCGCGGCGGACGGGGACAGCGAAGGCGGCTCTGATGGCACTGACAGTGCGGCGGCCGATTCCGGGGCCCGCGCTGAAAGTTCGGCGGCCGATTCCGGGGCCGGCGCTGAGAGCGCAGCGGCCACCGATTCGGATGCTGCCGCGGAAGGCAGCCGGCAGTAAACAGAGAGGGGAACAGAACCATGTCGGATCCGTACAAGGTCCTGGGAGTGGAGCGGACAGCTTCCGAGGAAGAGATCAAGAAAGCCTACCGGACCCTGAGCAAGAAATACCATCCTGACGCCAACATCAACAATCCGAACAAAGAAAAAGCGGAGGAGATGTTCAAGCTGGTGCAGGAAGCCTACAAGCAGATCATGTACGAGAAGCAGCACCCGTACGCCTCTTCCGGCGGCCCGGGCGGCGCCTCTTACGGTCCCGGCAGCAGCTACGGCGGGAATCCGTACTCACAGGGCAATCCGTACTCGCAGGGAAATCCTTATTCGCAGGGCAACCCCTATTCGCAGGGCAATCCTTACAGCAGCGGGACGCATTATTACACGAATTTCGATGATTTTATCCGGGACTTCATGAACGGAAGCTTCGGGGGCGACTTCAGCCAGGGCGGCTACAGTTCCGGCGGTTACAGCCAGGGTGGCTACGCCGGCGGCGGCTATGGCCAGGGCGGCTACGCGGACAGCGATGACGCCATCCACCTGCGGGCAGCGGCGAACTACATCAACAGCCGCCACTACCGCGAGGCCCTGAACGTGCTCGACGCCATGCCGGAGGAACAGCGCTCCGCCCAGTGGTACTACTACCACGCCGTCGCGAACATGGGCATCGGCAACAACGTGCAGGCCCTCTCCGACGCCGAGACCGCCCAGTCAATGGATCCCGGCAATCCCGCCTACAGTTCGCTCATCGAGCGCCTGCGATACGGCAGCGACTGGTACCGCAGACGTCAGACCCCTTACCGCTACTCGGGCAGCAGCACCGGCAGCTGGTGCATCCGCATGTGCCTCCTCAATGCCTTCCTCAACCTCATGTGCGGAGGCGGCGGGCTGTGCTGCGGCAGAGGATTCTGATTCGCTTTCTATCGTCCTTCTGCCTGTTCAAAATGAATACTCGCTTTCAAAAGTGCATTTTGCGCCGCTCAGTGGCCACTGGTGCGTTTGCCAGTGGCCACCCGGCGTTGCCAGTGGCCGGGGTTAATCGACCACTTTCCGTTCGATCATGACAATGTAATGTTTCGTTACCCGCTTAAGCAGCGAGTTGGATGACACCTCATCCTCCATCAGCATGGAAGGCCATGCTTTGGGCTCGCGCTGCGAACAGATAATACAGCTCCTTGACAATTCATTCCGTTTCTCCAGGACATCATACAAGGCCTTGACTTCGTCATCCTCCGTGATCGGGTGAAGAAGGAAATCGTCCAAGATCACAAGGTCAAGATTGATGATTGCCTTTACCTTCTTCTGGTATTGCTTGAAATCAATCTTTCTGACAGCGGCCAATTCACTTGCAAGTTCCTCGCAATGGTAGTATCCCACCCGGTATTCCCGGCATGCTTCCGCACCAAGAGCTCTCGCAAGATAGGTCTTCCCGCTGTCTGAAGCACCGAAGATACAAAGATTCATGCCATTGCGGATGAACTCCAGAGAGGAAAGTGTCTGAACGATATTCTGTGGCTGGTACTGACGCTCTTTAGAATCAACGCATTGATCGAGACAGCTGTCACTGCCTTTCAGCTTTGCCTTCTTCAAACGCGACGTATAGCGGTTGGTGATCGTTACGATGTATTCCGCGTGGATGATCGCGCTGATCAGCTCCAGGCGCCCTGCATTGACAAAAGCCGGCTGTTTATAAAGAGCCTCCAGTTCCGCAGCCATATGGGGAAGTTTCAGTTCGTCCAGTTCCTCCAGAATGGACTTGAGCTCCTTTGTTCCTGTGTTCATCACTGCGCCTCCTTCCCGGACTGATCCGCAAGGGTGCGGCTGCGGTTCAGCAGTTTTTCCATATCGGAGTAGCTGCTGTCCATGATGTAGGAACCTTCATTCCGCTTTTTATTCTTATCGGTGTTATAGCCTGCGGTCCCAAGCTCCTCCGCCACGGCGCCAATGGTGTTCTTGATATAGGTGTAGGTCGTTCTCTCGGCGGCAAGGGCACGTTTGCAGCACTCCTCCAGGGCAGCGCGACTATACTTCTTTGTGAAGCCCAGAACACCTATGCAGAGCCTGTAGGTCTGAACCTCCAGTTTCCTGCTCTTCAGGATCTTTTTGATCACTTCGGTGGTGTTGCTGCCGACCGTGGAAGCTTTCCGGATAAAGTAGGTGCTGTTCCATTCCGAAAAATCTTCATAGTTCTTCGGAAGCCGGCTGGAGTCCGTTTTCCACTCGCCCTTGTAGGTGGCCCTGGGCCATTCAATGATCAGCTCGCCCTCAAGGCTGAAGATTTTGACAACAGCTGCGGTTGCGCGAATGATGACTTTTTTGTGCAGATAGGCTTTGTCTACGCTATAATAAGCATTGTCAAAGCGTACGTGGAAGTCGCTTGATACCTTTGCCGTAGCCCTCTCCATGTAGTGGTACTGCGTGGAGGGGAGCGGCATCAGCTCTTCCTTTTCTTCTGCCCAGTAGTAGGAGCGGCAGTGTTCCTTCTTCTTGAACGGGGCGTCATTCAGCTCATCCAGTTTTTCCCGGAGATCCTCATTGAACTGCTCGAGCGAGAAATACCTGCGTTCCTCCAGATCGTGGAAGATCCCCTTTTCGAGGATACCAACCGCATTTTCTACAGAGGATTTGAAACGGGGTTTCCGGACCTTTGCCGGGAGGATCACCGTATGGTTATGCTCCGCCCATTCGGCGTAATCCTGATTCAGTTCCGGCTGGATCCAGTCCTTGTTCGCGATCACGGCCTGCTTGCAGTTATCGCATACCACGATGGCCGGTACACCGCCAAAAGCCTTAAGCGCGTTGTTGTTGACCTCGATCCACTGCATCTCCTTTGTGGATTCCATGCCCTCAGCGTAGATGTACTGGGAATACGGAAGGATCGCGACAAACACGACGATCGGCGTGACCTCGCCGGTAAGGCGGTCGATCAGGTCGAAGGTCTTGCCTGCGAAGTCGACCTCCATCGTCTGTGCGATCACCGCCGTAAAGTGCGCCGTTTCGTAGTTCTCCTCGCACCACTTGCCGAAGAGCTCACAGAACTGCCGGTACTGGTAAGGCTTCTTACCCTCAGCCAAGCAGCGCTTAGTGTATCGCTCCCAGCATACCTGGAGCGTCATGTTCTTCCGCTCATTCATGAGCTTAAGAACCTGCGGGTAATCGGGGTACTCGTAGCTTTCATCCCGTCCGCCTTCACCAGGCACTTTGCCATACACCTTCATGGCGATCCCGGCATTCGTGATCCCAGGCGGAAGCGGATAATCCAACTCCTCACACTTTTCGAAAGCGTGGATGAACTTTAGCACTCCGGACTTACTCATGCCTGTTTGTCGGCTGATCTCTCTTGCCGACAACCTGATCACGTAGTGCTTGTTGAGAATGTCTCTGTAGTCTAGCATAGGCTACCTCCTAAAAAAGAATCTCCACCCTTTACAGGTGGGCATTCTCATTATAGGAGATAACGATAATTAAACTTCAAAGGACCCGGCCACTCGCTCCGCTCCGTGGCCACTTACGGCCGCAAAAGCGGCCACTGGGTTCCGCAGTATGCACAAAAGTCCCGGCGCCCGCTCAAAGCGAGTCTGCCGGGACTTATTTCGCTTTACAAGCGGAAAAAAATCTTCCAAAGCGAGCGTTTGGCGCATCTAACTCGCTTTCAGATCCCCATTCTTCATTCGAAAGCGAGTCCCGGCCTTCCGGAACTCGCTTTCGTATCCTCATATTTCATTTCAAAGTGAATCTCGGCCTTCTGGCACTCGCTTTCAGAAGCAATTAATTCAATGCAAAGCGAAATAGCAACTTCAAGGACTCGCTTCGAAAGAAGCTTCTGCGCATGCAAAGCGAGAACTCGCTTTCCATCGGCCAATACCCCACACAAAGCGAGCCTGTCACAGTGCACAGCTCGTCCTAAGCCTGTTCAAAGCAAGTGTATCCTCCTTGCAGTGCTCACATCACCGTATAATCCCTCACTGCCCATTCCTGGTCAGCGAGTCTTCTCTCCGTTCCGCAATGTGGGCAGGTCTTGCCTTCCTGCAGGGAGAGGGACGCGCCGCAGTTCCTGCAGTACATGAAGGAAGGCGCGCATACGGCCTGCGTCCGGCAGGCGGCGGACTTGACCAGGTGCAGGCGCACCTGCTCTTTCTTCTTCCGGATCCTGCCGTTCTTCTCCACCAGAAGCTGCAATTTCGCCGTCACCAGCGCTTCCTGCATCTGTGAGCCGTCTGCGGCGGCGCCTGCGGCCGGGCTGGCAGCCTCGGCACCACCGGCACCAGCAGCGCCTGCGGCCGGGCTGGCCTCCCCAGCACCCCAGACGCCCCGGCCCCCGGCCCGATACTCCTCCAGCCGGATCTCCATGACTTCCATATCGATGACGTCCTGATACTTCTTCAGGCAGGCAGCGATCTGTTCATCTGCCCGACTGTTCTCTGTAAAGGCAGAAGCACCTTTTTCCTCCCCGTAGTGGATGACGGCGAGAATGTTCTCCACCCAGCTGTAGAAGCCCTGCAGGGAGAACAGGGGGTCGTTCCTCCGGACGGCTCTCTGCTGCCTGTCGTCACGGTCCTTTTCGGCTTCGATCGCCTTCTGGCGGCCGCGGACGTAGCGGAAGGAAGCGCCGGCCTGGAGAAAAGGAAAGATCCCGAAGAAGAAGAACAGCTCCGAGAAGTATACGGCTGCGGCCGTCGGGAAGGCTGCAGCGAACATGATCGCCGCGATGCGGAGCGTATACATGCCTGTGAAATCCCACGAGGCCATGATGGCGCCGTACAGGCAGAGCAGGAAGACCGGGATCCCCACGAACAGGCCGACCCGCTTCGCGTAAGTTGCGCGCACTTCCGTGTAACGCGCGTACTCCACCTCATAGTCCGGACGGTAGCTGAACTGCGAGATGCGGGTCCCCAGGTCCTCCAGGGTGAATTTCGTGCCGCAGTAGTCGCAGCCGTCGAGGAGGTTCTCTCTTGTGGAGCGGCTGCCGCAGTTGGGGCAGATGAACACGTCCCCGCCTTTCCGCTCCGCGGACAGCAGGCGGTAGCGGCCGGTCTCATATGTCTTCTTCGTATAGAGAGGTCTCCCCTTCTTCTCTCCCATCCGGCCGAAGGTCTGCCGCGCCTCCAGGATCTCCGAGGCATCCGTGATCCGGTACTTCCCGTCGAAGAAGGTGTGGACGCGCACGGCAGGCCTGGCGCCGTAGCGCACTCTCTCGGACTGCGCGCGCGTCACGATCCTCTTGCGGTCCAGCCGCTGTTTCTGCAGCGTCAGGATGTGCAGGTAGATCTGCGTCACGTCGTTCTGGACCGCCGCGTTCTCCTGCACGCCGGACTCCTCGAAGAAGGCGGCGTAGTCTTTCCGGAAGGAACGAAGAAGGGCCTCCTTGTCGCTGTGGTCCTCCGTGACGACTGCAATGTCGGGAGTCACTTCCTCCAGAAGCCCCCGGAAGAAGCCCTTGAAAAACCCCCGGATGCCTTCCCCGTTACTGACGCTTTCGTAAGGGTCCGTGGCATACAGATACAGGATCGCCACGCCTCCCAGCGCCAGGATGCCGCCGCAGATACTGGCGAAGATGCGCGACGCCAGCTCATACGTCGGTTCCAGCACGCCCATCTCGATCAGCCCCAGACCGCAGAAGATCGTGAAAACGCCGAGGGCCATCATGCCGATTTTCTTAAGCATCGCGCACCTCCTTCAATAGCAGCGGCAGCGAATGTCCGTCCTCCTCCAGATAGAATCCGTCCACGCCGCAGGCCGCCGCGACAGCCATGTCGCTCTCCCGCTCGTTGCCGATCATCAGGCAGTCGGCCGGATCCAGCCCCTCTCCGTCCAGCAGCGACCGCATGAAGAGAGGGTCCGGCTTGCGCACGCCCGCGTCCGACGAGATCCGGATCCCGTCGAAGAGGTCCCACAGGCCGGCCTGCTCCAGCTCCTGCACGGTGAAACACCGTTGGGCATTGGACAGAAGCCAGAGGGAACCGCCCTTCTGCCGGATGGTCTGCAGCGTCTCCAGCGTGTCCGGGTAGAGCCGCAGATGGCAGATCGACAGGAGCCGGAATTCACTGGCGACGCACTGCACCCAGTCGCTGTGCACCAGCCGGTCCGGAAGCATCTCCGGGTCGTATCTCCGCTCCTCCCGGCTTCTCTCCGGCCCGCCGCAGCACACCTCTCTCCACGACCGCGCCGACTTCCCTTCGATCAGCAGCCGGCTCTCCCGCAGCGAGGGCGCCTCCAGGAGCAGCCGCACGAAGACCCGCTCCAGTGTGATCTCCGGCCATAGACTGCCGTTCATCACCGCGAGCCGCGTCTCCTCCTCGGCGCACATCCGCTGATAGGCCCTGCGCATCTCCCGCGGCGCCCAGCCGGCCCCGTAGCAGCCGTACAGGTCCGCCATGCGGCGCCAGAGCATCGGCTTCTTCTGATCCGTGTGGATGTCCAGCAGGGTGCCGTACAGGTCAAAGATGTAGTGTCTGTATTTTTTCATGGGCATCTCCGGTACTTCACAAGGGGGGCAGCTTCTCACGCGTTTTCAGCTTCTAACATGTTTTATTATATAAGAAGAAGACAGCAGCGCCCAGCCTCCTTCCCGGGGCCGGCGCACTGCTGTCTGGTGTCCTGTCGAATGCTGTGATCACTTCCTGCCGCAGCACTTCTTGTATTTCTTGCCGCTTCCGCAAGGGCAGGGATCGTTGGGATAGATCTTGGGTCCCTTAATCACGGTCGTGGAGAGCTTCTGCTCGTGCTCGAGGCGCTTCCGAGTCTCCTCGTCGTAGATGGACTCCCACTGGGGCAGCTTGTAGAGCCAGTCCGCGCCGGCCTTGACCATGTTCTTGAAGAGCTTCTCGTTGTCGAAGGCGAGGGAGACCTGGGTGTCCTCCTCCATCTCCTCGATCGGGTTGGGCTCGACAAGGCTCTCGTCGATGCCGTCCAGGAAGCCGGTCATGGTCATGATGTCCACGCCGTACTTGTCGGCGAGCTCCTTCACGGTGCCCTTCACTTCCACATCGGGATCCGCCAGCAGCTGCTCGTAGATCTCCTTCTCTTTTACAAAATAATCGCTCCAGAGCTTCCTGAGGACGCCCTTGTCGGTCTTCTCGTTATAAGCTCTGTCTCTCCACTGTTCCAGTAATGCCATTGTCTGTACCTTTCCGGTCCTTTCTGTCTTGATATGGGAACCGGCCGTCCGGCCGGTTTCTACCATTGTATGACAAGCGGAGGGGAAATTCAACCTCCGAAGGACCTGCCGGCGCTGTTTCAAGCCGCATGTCCGCGCCGTCTGAGAAGCAGGCACACGAACACGAGCAGGGAGATGCAGGACAAACCGGTCCCTGCGGCCAATCCGGGCGTCCTATAATGGAACCGGATGCTGTGTTCCCCTTCCGGAACGAGCAGAAGCACGAAGCCGCCGGCGTCTGCAGGCTGCTCCCTGACGCCGTCGACCATGATCTCCCATCCCTGTTCATTCGGGACACTGAAGAAGACCGGGCGCTCCCTGTCAAGCGAGACCGTGCAGGCGAGTCCGTCGCTGCTTCTGGTGAAGTCAGTGACGCGGTTCTCCGTGTGGAGGCTCGTCATCTCTCTCACCACATCCTCCTCAGGAGCCGAGAACACGGCATCTGTCGGGAGGAGCCTCTCCGCGCATCCGGAGAACTGTGCCTCCTCTTCCGCTGTCAGCACCGGCGCGCACAGCATCGCGATGCCCCGCTTCTCCAGCGGCAGGGACAGCAGATCCTCTTCCAGCATATATCTGTCGACCGCGTACCCGATCGGGCAGGCCGCCTGCTCCGTGACATACCACATCCTGTCCCGCACCGGGATCTCCTGCAGAACAGGCCCGTTCTCCGGCATCACATCCGTCAGCACATGTTTTGCACCGCACATCTCCTGAAGACCGGGGTAATCCGACTTCTTCAATGAAAAAATAGATGACGAATAGTCAAACAGCGCATTCAGCCGGAACCGATAGTTCCCGCAGGTCGAAGTGAACGCCCCGACGCCTCCGACGTCCCCCGTCAGGGTCAGGAGGTTCTTGTTGTTTTCCAGGGCATAGCGGTACTGCGGGTCGATCACGTCCAGCTCTTCGGCGATGCTGTACTTGTCCAGAATGCTCTGCGTGCTCTCCGCTCCGATCAGGTACACGCGGATCGTGAAGAAGGTCGTCAGCGCGGCGACGCAGGCGGTGCAGACCGCCATCAGCCGCCCTCCGAGCCTCCTGTTTTTGTGCAGGGCCAGGACCAGCAGCAGGCCGCCGCCCGCGATGCCGGTCAGAAACAGCATCCGGAGGGGATGATAGACGGTCTCCGTCCCTCTCACATAGTGCCGGAAGATCACAGCTGCCAGCCACAGGCCGGTCAGCAGCAGGTTGCATGCCACGCCTGCGCCCACCGGATAGTTGCCGCTGTCCTCCATCACATAGACCGCCGCGGCCGCCAGGATCAGCACGAACATGAACCACCACCGCTGGTAATTCCTTGTGAACATGGAGAATCCGGAGGACAGGAAGGGACTGAAAGCGATCACTGTGAGAAACAGCAGGAATTTCGCGAGCCAGTCTTTCTTCCGCACTGCGTAGGCGATGGCCAGCGATACGCCGGTCAGCGGGAGCCATCCAGCTGTCGAATTCCACTCCGCCTTGTGGACCGCGCACTGACTGCTCATCGCCTCCCCGGGCAGGAGCATGCCTTTCAGCAGGTAGAGCGCCTCCCGCAGATTTGGAAGCAGGTCCCCCCGGATCGTCAGATGGTGTCCCGTCCTGGGATTGCCGAGGATGTACAGGATGCTGGGCACGAACAGGATACCCGCCATCCCGACGCCCAGCACGCCCCCGGCGAGGCACTGCAGCATCCCGCGCAGGAACGCCTTCCTGTCCCCGAAGAACCGGAACACGAAATACATGATGATGAAGAAGCACTCCCCGATGAAGAAATAATAGTTCAGCAGGCAGTTCAGGAAGACCGCGCCCGCGAAGAAAAGCATCGATTCCCGCTTCCGGATCTTCTCGATCCCGATCAGCAGCAGCGGGAACAGCGCCACGACGTCGTGGAAGTGGTAGAACTCCAGTGCCGACGCGCTGAAGCCGGAGAAGGCATACAGGACCGCTCCGGTGATCTGCGGCCACCCTCTCCGCCCCGTCAGCAGGCAGAGATACTCATATCCCGTCACGCCGGCGACCACGTACTTGAGCACATACAGCCAGCCGATGAGATAGGGAAGCGCCTGCCTCGGAAACAGGTAGGCCGGCAGCGCAAAGGGGCTGCCCAGCACATAGAATCCGAACCCGTTGACGAAGGAAGCGCCGAGATCCAGGTTCCAGCACCACTGCCCGGGGAGCTGGGTCTTCAGGAACCCGTTCACCTGGTTCGTGAAGGTCAGCTGCTGCGTGTTGAAGTCGTCCCGCAGTGTGAAGGCGCCTCCGCCCTGCAGGATATAGGGGACGAAGATCAGAAGCGCCGTCCCCAGACATAAAAGCACACACAGTGCGCATCCCTGCGCATGTGTGTGCTGACCGCGTCTGTTCTGTCTCTGCGGATCATTCATGATTTGCAAGTTCCTCCGTGGCAGTAATGTCGTCTTCCGTCTCATCCCACGTCCGGCTGCTGATGATGAACCGCGGCCTCTGCTTGGTCTCCAGATAGGTCTTGCCGATGTACTCTCCGATGACGCCCAGCGCCAGCAGCTGGATGCCGCCCAGGAAACAGATGATGCAGGCCATGCTGGCCCAGCCGCTCACCGTCGTCCCGGTGAAATAACTGACGAATGCCCAGATCACTCCGACAAAGCTCAGCAGCGCGATCACCGTCCCCAGCCCGGTGATGAACCGGATCGGCCGGATCGAGAGGCTGGTGATGCCGTCGAACGCGAGCGCGAGCATTTTGCCAAGAGGATAGTGGCTCTCTCCTGCCATCCTCTCGTGCCTGCTGTAGCTGACCGTCGTGCTCCGGAATCCGACCAGCGGGAAGAGTCCCCGCAGGAACAGGTTCACTTCGTGGAAATTGCTGAATTCCTTCAGTACGCGCGAGGAGACCAGGCGATAGTCCGCGTGATTGTAGATGACTTCCGCGCCCATGTGGTGCAGGACCTTGTAGTAGGACTGCGCGGTGGTCCGCTTGAACCAGGTGTCCGTCTCCCTATCGGACCGGACGCCGTAGACGATGTCATAACCCTCCAGATATCTGTCGACCATCTCATACATCGCCTGCATATCATCCTGTCCGTCACAGTCGATAGAGATCGAAATATCACAGACGTCCCGCGCTTCCATCAGGCCTGCCAGCAGCGCGTTCTGATGTCCCCGGTTCCGGCTCAGAGAGATCCCCCGGACGTGCGGATCCGAAGACGCGAAGCGCCGGATCAGGTCCCAGGTCGTATCCGAGGATCCGTCGTTGACGAACAGGATCGCACTGTCCGCATGGATCTTCTCCTGCGCGATCATGGTGTCGAGAACTTCTTTCAGCATCGGCACTGTCTTCGGAAGCACCGCCTCCTCATTGAAGCAAGGTACGACGATCCATAGAACCGGTCTCTTGTTATACTCCATTGCTTGTCTGCGTCCTCTCTGTGACATGTGCGGTTTATACCAAATCGGGATATTTCCAACCTTACCATTATGGGATAATCCTTGTCAAGAGAGGTTCCGACTATGGTCAATTTCCGCTTAAAGAAGCTTCGGGAGAATCGTCACCTCTCCCAGACACGCCTCGCCATGGAATTGAATATGAGCCAGAATTCGATCAGCCGGTATGAGACACTTGCACGAGAAGCCAACTACGAAACACTCATCCAGATCGCCCGCTATTTCGGTGTGTCGGTAGATTATCTGCTAGGCCAGACAGATATTCCCGACAGGCCTTGATGTGCCCTGCGGCAGGTCACGGTCAGGTCACATTTTATAAACACATAATTAAGCAGTTCCTTACTCCCGGAACAGGGGTAAGAAACTGCTTCTTTATTGTGTCACAGTAAAAATAAACCACCTGCTCTGCAGGTGGAGGGAAGATCTTTAGATCAAAGTTACCCTCCCGTGCTAGATTAATTGTAGGTCTGCAAACCACAAATAATAAACACGGGAGGTATGTGCAATGAGCACAGAAAACAGTTTAGCCCACACAAAATGGGAATGCAAGTATCACATAGTATTCGCTCCGAAATACAGGAGACAGATAATTTATAAGCAAATACGAGCAGACGTAGGAATGATACTCGGAAACATTATGCAAGAAAAATAGAATAGAGATTATAGAAGCAGAAGCATGTCCGGATCACATACATATGCTCGTAAGAATACCGCCAAAATATTCAGTATCAGAAGTGATGGGATATCTCAAAGGGAAAAGTTCGCTAATGATATTCGAAAAGCATGCGAACCTCAAATACAAGTATGGGAACCGCCATTTCTGGTGCAGAGGGTATTATGTCGATACAGTAGGCAAGAACACAGCTGCAATAAAGAAGTATATTCAGAACCAGCTAAAAGAGGATCTCGAATACGACCAGATGTCGTTAGTAGAGTATATCGACCCGTTTACGGGTGAGCCGGTGAAGAAAAACAAGAAATAGGCCACTTAAGTGGAAGTTGGAATCAAAGCAAACCAGCAAGCCCCTTATGGGGCTGCGCCGGAAGAAGGAAGCACTGAATAAGCCCCTACAGGGGCAGCTGTGGAAGTGGTGCAGCTGGCAAACCTTTCAGTGCGCCTTCCGGGCGCAAGCAGGTAATAGCCCCTTATAGGGGCAGAGCAGGCCACCGGCTAAGCCGGTGGTCCTGACTGATGTTTTACTTATACGATCCGGTCTGCAGCACCCGGCTTGTCCTGTCCGTCTCAGATCCTCCGGATCCTCTCCATCGCCTCGACACTCTTTTCGTAGGTCCCAAAGGCCGTCAGCCGGAAGTAATGCTCTCCGCTCGGCCCGAAGCCGCTGCCCGGCGTTCCCACGACCTGCGCGCTGGCCAGCAGATGATCGAAGAACTCCCAGCTGGTCATCTGCCCGGGCGTCCGCAGCCAGATGTAGGGCGAATTCACGCCGCCGTAGACTTCGTAGCCCATCCCGGCCAGGTTCTCGCGGATATAGCGGGCATTCCTCATATATCCGTCCACCAGGGCGCGCACCTGCGCCTTGCCCTCCGGTGAATATACAGCTTCCCCGGCGCGCTGGACGATGTAGGGGGCGCCGTTGTATTTGGTCCCGTGGCGGCGCGCCCACAGCGGGTGCAAGGCCTGCCCGTTCCTGTCCTTCAGATCCTTCGGGATCACCACCGCCCCGAGCCGCAGCCCGGTGAATCCGGCGTTCTTCGAGAAGGACCGCAGTTCGATCGCGCATGTCCGGGCGCCCTCGCACTCATAGATCGTGTGCGGCACGTCCGCCTCCGAGATGTAGGCCTCATAGGCGCTGTCGAAGAGGATCACCGCCCCCGTCCGGTTCGCGTAGTCGACCCACTCCTGCAGCTGCGCCTTCGTGATCGTCGTCCCCGTCGGATTGTTGGGAAAGCAGAGGTAGATCAGATCCGGCGCCTCCCCGGTCTCCTCCGTCGGCAATGCAGGCACGAATCCGTTCTCCGCCGTGCAGGGCAGATAGGTGACCCGGCTCCACGTGCCGGTCTCTTCCAGGAAAGTCCCGGTCCTTCCCGCCATCACGTTGCTGTCCACGTACACAGGATAGACAGGATCCGTGACCGCGATCCGGCTCTCCGCCGCGAAGATCTCCTGGATGTTGGCGCTGTCGCTCTTGGCGCCGTCCGAAATGAAGATCTCGTCGTCCTCGATCGCGCAGCCTCTGGCTCTGTAATCATTCTCCGCCATCGCGTGACGCAGGAAAGGATAACCCAGATCCGGCGCGTACCCGCGGAAGGTCTCCGCGTGCGCCTGCTCTTCCACCGCCTTGTGCAGCGCTTCGATCACTGCCGGCGGCAGCGGCTGCGTCACATCGCCGATCCCCAGCCGGATGATCTGCGCCTCCGGGTGCGCCGCTGTGTAAGCGGCCGTCTTCCGCGCCACCGTTGAGAAAAGGTAAGAACCTCTGAGTTTCAGATACTCCGGATTGACCAGCATAATAAAACCTCCTGTTCATCATCCGCTTCCGATATGCTGCTCTCGGCGAAACCCTTCTGAAATGTGCTCAGATCTCGATCGTCCCCTCGAACACCGTGGTCGCCGGTCCGGTCATCCACACCGTCCCGTTCTCATCCCACTCGATCAACAGACTGCCTCCCAGCACGTCTACCTGCACTTTCCTCTCTGTCCGGCCGCTCAGGACCCCCGCCACGGCGATCGCGCAGCAGCCGGTCCCGCAGGCCAGCGTCTCGCCCGTCCCCCGCTCCCACACGCGCATCTTCACGTGTGAGGGCGACAGCACCTTCACAAACTCCGTATTCGTCCTTCTGGGGAAGACTTCATGATTCTCAAAGAAAGGTCCGACCGCCGACAGGTCCAGTGCGTCCGGATCCTTCCCGTCCTCCAGGAAGACCACCGCGTGCGGGTTGCCCATGGAGACGCAGGTCACGCGGTATTCCTCGCCTGCAACGGTGAGGGGGACGTCGATGACGGGGGCGTTGGTTTCTGTGGTCGATCGCGTTGCTTCGCCGGTCGTGTCTGCAGCTGCAGTGCCTTCTGCCGCCCGCAGAAGCGTCGGGACCAGCGCAGGCTCCAGGATCGGCTGCCCCATGTCCACCCGGACACTCTCCGTGTGCGTACCGTTCATGGTCAAATGAAGCTTCTTGACCGCCCCCATGCTGACCACCGTGAAGTCATCGCTCTGCGTCAGGCCGTGCTCCCGCACGTATCCGCCCACACAGCGGATCCCGTTGCCGCACATCTCCGCCCTTGTGCCGTCGGCGTTGAACATCTCCATCTCACAATCCGCTTCCTGCGCCGGATTGATGAAGATCACCCCGTCGCCGCCGATTCCGAAATGCCTGTCGCTCAGCCTTCTCACCAGCGCCGGCTTCTCTTCCTGCGGCACTTTCTCCGTGAAGCCGTTGATGTAGACATAATCATTGCCGCAGCCTTCCATTTTTGTAAAAGCAAGCTTCATATGGGGTACTCCTTTTCCGGTTGCATGAAGGGCAGTTGTCTCTCTTTGGGCAGATCGCTTTTTTGCCGTGATGTAAGCGCTTTCTTCACGGCAAATATAACGTTCCTCCTGCCAGTCGTTATATCCGTTGTGATTCAATCGTTTTCTTCACAGCGGATATAACGTTTTTCCTGCCGATCGTTATTTCCGCTGTGATTCAA
>DFIR01000092.1:0-14994 GCA_002372815.1 Lachnospiraceae bacterium UBA3692 | reverse complement strand
TGATTCAATCGTTTTCTTCACAGCAAATATAACGTTTCCGCCGCCGGCTCTCTCATCCTCTGCCGCCAACCCTCTCAGCCTCTGCCGTCCGTCTCACTTCCTGACCACCGCCAGGTACCGCACCGTTTCCTCTGTCACCGGTCCGTCGGTGTCACAGTCGACCGCCTCCAGCCAGGTCAGGCCGGCCGCCTCGGCGATGCGGCGCAGCTGCGCCGGCTCATAGCCGCGCTGGTAGTGGACTTCTTCATATTTGCGGAAGAGGTCCTGTTCTTCCTGAATGTAGAGGGCCAGGTCATACTCATTGATGCCGGTCTCGTCATCGTAGGTGTTGTCCCAGATGAAAGCGCAGTCCTCCCGGTCCTCGGCGATCGTCTGATCCCCGATCACATCCCGGAAGAGATGCGGCGTCTTGCTGTCGAAGATGAAGACGCCTCCCTGCAGGAGGAACAGCGCGACGCGCTGAAATGTCTTCAGAAGATCTTCTTCCGAGAGCAGATAATTCAGGCTGTCCCCGACACTGATGAAAGTGCCGCAGTCGCCGTACAGGTCGAGTTCCCGCATGTCCTGGCACAGATAGAGCGTGTCTCTTCCGGCGGACCGGCTCCTCTCCTGCGCGATGGCCAGCATGTCCGGCGACAGGTCGATGCCCATGACATCATACCCGCGGGAGGCCAGGATCTCCGTCACACGTCCCGTCCCGCAGCCGATGTCACAGATCAGCTGCCGCTCCTGCGCGGCGGGATCCAGTGTGCCCTGCGCCGGGTCAGTTTCTGCCGTGAAGGCAACCTCTTCGACGGTGCCTGCTCCCGTCTGCTCCGCCGGCAGCCCGTACCTGTCCCGCATCCGGATCACCCGGTCGGTCCAGGCTTCATAATCGGTGTCGTCCATGAAAGTGTCATAGACCTGTGCAAAGTTTCCGTAGCTTTCAGGCATGTTCTCTCCTCAGATAAAATACCCCAGCAGCCCGTACGACACGATCGACATGATCACCGTGGCGATGAAGACGCCCAACAGGATGGCCAGGCTGGCCTTTTTGATGTCCATGTCGAGGAGGGCTGCCGCCAGGGACCCGGTCCAGCCGCCCGTGCCGGGCAGCGGGATGCCGACGAAGAGCATGAGGGCGACGAATTCCCCGTTTTCGAGGGCTTTGGACCTGGCCATGCCGCGCTGCTCGAGTCTCTCGACGAGAGGGCGGAAAATGGCGAACTGCTTCATCCATTTGAAGATCTCCTTGATGAAGAGGAGGATGAAGGGGATGGGCAGGAGGTTGCCGATCACGCAGATCGGGATGGCTTCCAGGAGGTCGACACCGAGGAGCTTGGCGACGATGAGGCCGCCGCGGCACTCGAGGATCGGCATCAGGGACACGATGAAGACGACCATCTTGGCGGAAACATATTTACCGAGGGTATTTGCAAACCATAACGCAAGGGAATTTGTCATGAGGGGAATGCGCTCCTTTATTGTATGTCAGTTGCTGCATGTACTGGGCCGCCGTTCACTCGCAGCTCAGCCGATGATCTCATCCAGCACGCGCAGGACAGCGTCCATCTGTTCGTCGGTGCCGATGGTGATGCGGAGGAAGTCGCGGATGCGGGGGGCCTTGAAGTGGCGGACCAGGACTTTGCGGGCGCGCAGGGCGGCCAGCAGGTCGTCGCCGGTGAACTGCGGATGTCTCGCGAACACGAAGTTGGCGGACGACGGCAGGACTTCGAAGCCGCGCTCTGTGAGGGCGGCGGCGAAGCGGTCCCGGGTGGCGCTGATGCGGCCGGTGCAGGTGCGGAAGTAGTCCTCGTCCTGCACGCTGGCGAGGCCGACGCGCTGGGCGGCCAGGTTCATGGTGTAGGAGTTGAAGGAGAACTTCACGTCCTGGAGGTAGCTGATGAGCTTCTCGTTGCCCACGGCGTAGCCGATGCGCATGCCGGCCAGGGAGCGGGACTTGGAGAAGGTCCGGACGACCAGGAGGTTCTCATATTTGGGCAGCAGACACATGGCGCTCTCGCCGCCGAAGTCGATGTAGGCCTCGTCCACGATGACGACGCTGTCGGGGTTGCCCGCGATGATCCTCTCTACGTCGGACAGGGGCAGGGCGATGCCGGTCGGGGCGTTGGGGTTGGGGAAGATCACGCCGCCGTTGGGGCGTCCCGTGCAGGCAGGGATGTAGTCCTCCGGACGGATCCGGAAGTCCTCCGTCAGCGGGACGGTCTCGAAGGGGATCCTGTGGACATCCGCCCACACGCTGTAGAAGGAGTAGGTGATGTCGGGGAAGAGGATCTTGTCCTCTCCGCGGAAGAAGGTCATGAAGGCCATGGAGATCACGTCATCCGAACCGACGCCGACGAAGACCTGGGAGGGCTTCACGCCCTCGCGCGCTGCGAGCGCTTCGACCAGCAGGGTGCTGTCCATGTCGGGATAGAGGCGCATCTTCGCGGGATCCGCTTTCATCTCCTCAAGGACCTGCACGACGCCCGGGGCCGGGGGATAGGGGTTTTCATTCGTGTTGAGCTTGATGATCTCCGGGTCCTTCGGCTGTTCGCCGGCCGTATAAGGGGTGACCCGCAGGACATTTCTTTCCCAGTTCATGCTTTCCTCCTTGCTCAGAGCGATGACCGCTTTCAAATGCAGATCACCGCTTCCATACACAGATCGCCTGCGAAAAAGTATCGCAGGCGATCCCGGTTTTTGCAATGCTTTTTCGGAAGGGCCGTGTCACAGCACCTTCGACAGGAAGTCCTGCAGGCGGGGATTCTGCGGATGATCGAAGAATTCCGCCGGGGTGTTCTCTTCCTTGATCACGCCCTCGTCGATGAAGACCACGCGCGTGCCGACTTCTCTGGCGAAGCCCATCTCGTGGGTGACCACGACCATGGTCATGCCCTCTTCCGCCAGCTCCTTCATGACCTCGAGCACTTCGCCGACCATCTCCGGGTCGAGAGCGCTGGTGGGCTCGTCGAAGAGCATCACCTTGGGGTTCATGGCGAGCGCGCGCACGATGGCGATTCTCTGCTTCTGGCCGCCGCTGATCTGGGACGGATAGCTGTCGATCTTGTCCAGAAGGCCGATGCGGGTGAGCAGGCGCTCCGCGTTGGCGTTGGCCTCCTCCTTGGTCTGGAGCTTGAGGAGGGTGGGTGCCAGCGTGATGTTCTCGCGCACGGTCAGGTGGGGGAAGAGGTTGAAGTGCTGGAACACCATGCCCATGTGGCTGCGGACCTTGTCGATGTCCACGCCGGGCTTGTTGATCTGCTGCCCGTCGAACCAGATCTCGCCGGAGGTGGGGGTCTCCAGGAGGTTCAGGCAGCGGAGGAAGGTGCTCTTGCCGGATCCGGAGGGGCCGATCACGACGACTTTCTCGCCCTGGTCGATCTCGATATCGATGCCCTTGAGGACTTCGACCGGTCCCGAGAGGTTGTTAAATGTCTTATGCAGGTTCTTAACGGAGATCACTCTTGGCCATCCTCCTTTCGATCACGCCGAGTATGGACGTCAGGCCGATGACCATGACGAGATAGATCAGCGCCACCGCGATGAGCGGCGGGAACGCGTCGTAAGTCTGCGAGCGGATGATGTCGCCGCCCTTGGTCAGGTCCTGGATGCCCACGTAACCGGCGACGGACGTCTCTTTCAGCAGCGCGATGAATTCGTTGAAGATCGCGGGCGCCACGTTCTTGAAGGCCTGGGGCAGGATGATGCGGATCATCGTGTCCTTGGCAGAGAGGCCCAGCGACCGGCCGGCTTCCGTCTGGCCGCGGTCCACGGACTGGATGCCGCTGCGGATGACCTCCGCCACGTAGGCACCGGAGTTGATGCCGAACGAGACGATGGCGACCGGAACGGGCTTGCCGCTCTTCCACACGGCGAAGTACATGATCATCAGCTGCACGACCATGGGCGTGCCGCGGATCACCGTCAGGTAGAGGCCGCAGAACGCGTTGAGGACGCGCATCACGGCACTCTTCACGCCGTTATTGTAAGAGATGCGCACGAGCGCGATCAGGACGCCCAGGATCACGCCGATGAGCAGGGCGCCGAACGTGATGAGCAGGGTGTTCCCGAGGCCTTTGACCAGGTACAGGTAACGGTCTTTCAGGATAAAATCATCATAAATATGCTGCGACAGATATTCCCACATAAAACAGCTTTCCTTCTTTGTGAACATGCGCAGGACGGCATTTTCCGCCCTGCGCATGCGTCTGATCCTTCTCAGCGGGCCTGGGCCCGCATATCTGTCAGCCGGAAACGGCTGCTGTCAGATCACTGATTGTACTGTGCGAGGATCTCGTCCAGTTCGCCGCTCTCCTTGAGCTCCGCGATGACTTCGTTGATAACATCGAGGAGGTTGGATCCCTTCGGCACCGCGATCGCGTACTCTTCCACTTCCTCTTCGGTGGTCAGGGTCTCTTCGAGGATCTTGATCTTGTCGGGATTCTGGGCGACCAGCTTCTCGGCAGGGAACTTGTCGATGACGACCGCGTCCACACGGCCGGTCAGAAGATCGGAGACAGCGTCCACGCCCTTGGGATAGCGGGAGACATCGCCGACGGTCAGATCATGCGCGCCGTCCTCATTGGTCACATAGATGTCACCGGTGGTGCCGAGCTGGACGCCGACGTTCTTGCCGTCCAGGTCCGCGCGGGCAGCGATCTCGCTGTCCACAGGCACGATGATGACCTGCTGGGTGGTGAAGTAGGGCTCCGTGAAGTCCACGTTCTTCTTTCTGTCTTCCGTGACGCTCATACCGGCGGCACAGAAATCAGCCTTGCTGCTCTGCAGCGCAGGGATGCAGGAATCAAAGGCGATGTCCTGGATCTCCAGCTCGACGCCGAGCTTTTCAGCGATCTTTTCCGCGATGGTGGGGTCGATGCCGACGATGGCGTCGCCGTCCTTGTACTCGAAGGGCTCGAACTCCGCGTTGGTGACCATGATCACCTTGCCGTTCGCCTTGATCGTGGAAACAGCGTCCGCAGCCGCCTCAGCTGCAGGCTCCGTCTCAGCCGCCGCTTCCGCAGCCGCTGCCGTGGTCTCCTCAGAAGCCGCCTCCGCGGTCTCTTCCTTCGCGTCCTGTGCGCTGCCCGAGGAAGCGCTGCCGCATGCCGCCATGGACAGTGCCATCGCGCCGGCGAGGATCATTGCAATCCATTTTTTCATAACTTTTCCTCCTTGTATGAATAGAATCTTCAAACATGCCTCATTATATGTATTTTTATACAACTCTGCAAGATGAAAAATACATAGAAAAAACTCTCAGGAGGCTTCCCTTTTCTACCCGATCATCTCCTCCGGGTGGAAGACCTCGTCGAAACGCTCCGCTGTCAGGTACCCGAGCTGCACGCAGGCCTCCTTCAGGGAGATGTTCTCCTTGTGGGCTTTCTTGGCGCAGCGGGCGGCGTTCTCGTACCCGATGTAGGGGTTGAGGGCCGTCACGAGCATCAGGGAGCGGTGGAGGTTCTCGTGCATTTTCTCGCGGTTGGCGCGGATGCCGGAGACACAGTTCCTGTTGAAGGAATCCATCGCGTCGGCGAGGAGGACGGCGGACTGCAGGTAGTTGTAGATGAGGACCGGCATGAATACGTTCAGCTCGAAGTTGCCCTGGGAAGCCGCGAATCCGACCGCCGCGTCATTGCCCATGACCTGCACGGCGACCATCGTGACCGCCTCGCACTGGGTGGGATTGACCTTGCCGGGCATGATGGAGCTGCCGGGCTCGTTCTCCGGGATCAGGATCTCCCCGAGACCGCAGCGGGGGCCGCTCGCCAGCCAGCGCACGTCATTGGCGATCTTCATGAGGTTCGCCGCGAGCGCCTTCAGGGCGCCGTGGGAATAGACCAGCGCGTCCTTGGCCGTCAGCGCGTGGAACTTGTTCTCCTCCGTCACGAAGGGCCTGCCGGTGAGCTGCGCGACGGTCTCCGCCACGCCTTCGGCGAATCCTGCCGGCGCGTTGAGGCCTGTCCCCACCGCCGTGCCGCCGAGGGCAAGTCTGTAAAGGCCCTTCTCGCTGTCGCGGATCATCTCGCCGCAGGTCTCCAGCATGGCGCGCCATCCCGAGATCTCCTGGGAGAAAGCGATCGGCACCGCATCCTGCAGATGGGTCCTGCCGCTCTTCACGACACCGCGGTTCTCCTCCTCCAGCCTGCGCATCGTATCCGCAAGGGCCTCCAGGGAAGGCAGCAGACGCTCTTCCAGGACCGTCACCGCGGCGATGTGCATCGCCGTCGGGAAGGTGTCATTGGAGCTCTGGGACATGTTGACGCTGTCATTGGGGTGCAGGAGCTTCTCGCCGGCGATCTCGTTGCCTCTTCCGGCGATGACTTCGTTCACGTTCATATTGGACTGCGTGCCGCTGCCGGTCTGCCAGACCGCGAGCGGGAAGTTGCCGTCTAGCTTCCCCGCCAGGATCTCATCGCAGACCTGCGCGATCAGCTCTGCCCTCCGCGCGTCCATGCGGCTCAGCTTCTCATTGGTCATCGCCGCCGCCTTCTTGAGCACGGCGAAGGCCTCGATGATCTCCCGGGGCATCTTCTCCGTGCCGATCACGAAGTTCTGGAAGCTCCGCTGCGTCTGGGCGCCCCAGTAGCGGTCCGCCGGCACTCTCATCTCTCCCATGCTGTCGTGTTCCACGCGCCATTTCTCAGTTCCGCCTCGTTCCATCGCCGTCTCCTTTCTCTGATGATCGTATAACTACGCGAGTGTGATCTTCTCGTGTTCCGGCGCCTTGCCCTTTGCGGCGCGCCGCCTCTGGACCCGCACAAAATGTCTGTACGGGATCCATCCCGTCCGCCCCTGCTCCGGACACTGTTCGTCCGGAATCTCGACAAAACAGGACTCGCACCCATTGATCAGAATGGTCCCCGAAGGGTACTCCCGGGCCCTCTCAAAATGCCCGTACGCCTTGTGCACGTGGCCGTGCAGCATGTAGGCGGGCCGGAACCTGTCCAGCAGCATGCTGAAACAGGCGAAACCTCTGTGCGGCAGGTCCTCCATGTCCCCGTATCCCCGGACCGGAGAGTGGGTGACCAGGATATCGATCCCGCCCCGCGCGAGGATCTTCGGCAGCGCCTTCCACACCCGCATCTGCATACGACGCTCGGTGTACATGAAAGGGCCTTTTTTATATCTCATGCTGCCGCCCAGCCCGAGGATCCGGAGGCCTTTGAAATCATAGATCCGGTCCTCGATGCAGATGCAGCCGTCCGGCGGGTCCTTCTGGTAGACACTGTCGTGGTTGCCGTGGATATACAGAAGCGGGCAGTTCCCGAATGTCACCAGAAACTGCAGATAATTGGGATTCAGGTCCCCGCAGGATATGATCAGGTCGACGTCCTCCAGCTTATCCGGGCTGAAGAAGTCCCAGAGCGAACGTGACTCCTCGTCCGCCACCACCAGTATTTTCATCGTTCCCCCTCTATTGCTCCCCTTTGACGTCCATCATGTGCGGGCAGGCTGCGCCGCTGCGTCAGAGGTCCGTCCGCCGTCAGCTGACTGTCACTTCGCCTTCGTCTCCGGGACACCGCTGACGGAGACCGTCTCCCTGGCCTCCTCTGTCAGCGTCTTCGCGGCGGGGATCTCCCCGACCACGTTCTCGCAGAGCCAGTCCATCGTGATGATCTCCTCCGCGGTCAGTGCCGTCCCTTCATCCGACAGGATCTCCTCCTTCTGTGCCCGGAGAGGCCCTCCGAACGGCAGGAGCCTTCCGTCGGAAATATCGCGCTTCAGGAGATGCAGCAGACGCTTCGTCTGCGAGGGGATCCCCTCGGACAGGATCACGTCGATGACCCCGGAGGACAGCCCCCACCAGTAGTGCAGTGACTCGTCCCGCTTTACGGATTTCGCGTCAAAAGTCCCGTCGATGATCTGACGGATGATCAGCTCGTAATATTTTCCCCAGTGGAGCACCGGCATCGCAAGCCGGCTGACCTGCCCGTCCTCTTCGAAGCGGTAGAGTCCGTACCGTCGCGAGGCGTCAGCGGGGGTGATGTAGTCCGCGCCGGAGATCGTGCGGATGCCCTTGTCCCTGAGGGCTGTCTCCGGGTCGCAGCCGATCTCGCTCTTCCAGGCAATCACGACCTTGCACCCCGGGTCCACAAAGGCCGCCCCGAGCGCGAAAGCATTGATGCTCGCGATATTCCCGTAGATCGGATAGTCCGCGATATACCCCAGGCGATGGTCGTCCGTCATACACGCGGCGAGCGCCCCCATCAGGAACTTGGCCTCATAGAAGCGGCAGTAATAGGTCCGCACCGCGTTGACCGGCAGGTTGATGGAGCAGTTCATGATGCGCAGCTCCGGATACTCGATGGCCGCGCGCAGCGAATCCTCCATCAACGTCGGGGACGTCGTGAAAATGATCTGCGCCCCGTCCGCCCTGGCCGCCGCAAAGGCCTTCTTGGCCTTCTCCGGCGTGCTGCAGTCCTCGAAATAAGCGGTCTCCACCAGCCCGCCGAGATTCGTCTCCATCTCCTGCCTGCCGAGCTCGTGCCCGTAGACCCAGCTGGAGTCCTTCGCGCTGCGGCTGTGAATGAACACCGCCCGCAGCGGATTCTCGACCGAATAGGAATCCCTCCGCAGGATGCTGCGGATGGTGTGGACCGTCGTGTTCACGGTCGCCCTGGCGGCGCTCGGCATCGCCTCCTCCGGCGTCTGCATGACCTGCTGCGCCGTCCCGGTGTTCTCCGTCAGGAACTCGTTCCAGAGCTTGCCGATCTGGGCTTTGACTGTCCCTGTGTCACCCTCCAGCAGCTCCTTGCTGCCGTAGATCTTCAGATACAGCAGGAACGCGTCGCCGAACGTGCCGCGGACGAATTCCCCGCCTTTGTCCCGGTAGCACTCCTCGAAGACGTCGAAAGCCGACCGGAGATCCATCAGCGTATCCTCCGGCCAGGTCTTCTCCAGATCCTGCCCGAACAGCTCCGCCAGCTCCGCATACCGCCCTTCCTTCGAGAAAACGACCGGATAGAAAGACGTCACCTGGTAGAACTTCAGGAATTCCTCATAGATCCTGACCGCCTCCGAGCCGTTCTTCGGAGGCAGGATGCGCGTCACGTCCGCCCGGATCTTCGGCGCACCGATCTTCTTCATGACCGACACGCGCTTATTGCCCTCGATCACGTAGAAATAATTCATGAACTCGCAGACCTTGATCGGGTCCCGGATCCCCTCTTCCACCTGAGAATCGTAGAGCGCCGACCACTTGGTGGCGAACTCCGAATTCTCCGCCAGCAGAGGCATAAAATTGCACGCAAAAGCAGACTGCCTGGAGGCCGTCCTGGTCCCGGCGATCATCGAGATCGGGATCTCCATCTGGCCGACATGCACCTCTTTCATGGCGGAGATCCCCTCCACCATCTCCTCGAGCGCCGGCAGATAAGGATACCTGCCTCCCATCACCGCTCTCCTGTATGCCCTCTGCCCGCTCTTGCGCGCTTCCTGATAATCTTCGATCATAATTTCTCATTCACTTCTTTCTGTCTCTTTTGTCATGTCGCCCCCATGTTAACAGACATACGCCGGAAAATCCATCCGCAAACCGCCCTCTTTTGCGCCCCGAACGTAGAATCTCTGTACAAAGTGACCGTCCTTCCCTGTCCCTTTTTCGTTTCTTTTCACATTTGCATCCCAACAAACCGTGCTATAATACAGAACGTATATGTATAAAAAAGAACCGCGCTTCAAGAAGAAAAGCGCAGATGATCAGAAAGGAATGATCTTCATGACAGAAACTGAGAATAAAGAAAAATTGAATAGTGCCGGCGCCGCCGGCAGCGGTACTGGCAGCGCCGGTGCTCCCGCCAGTGTCAGCGGATCCGGCAGCGCCGCTGGCGCAGGCACTCCCGGCACTCCCGGTACTCCCGGCACTCCCGGCACTCCCGGCGCAGGCGCTCCCGGTACTCCCGGCGCCCGCCCCGCCCTCAGCCCGGCCCGCATCTTCCACCTGGTGCTGCTGGTCCTCCAGAGCCTTCTCTCGGCGGGTGTCCTCTACTATATTTTTGCGGGCGGACTGCTTCCGGCCGGCCTCTCCTTCGCCGGTGCGGCGGCGATCCTCGTGACCTTCGTCATCTCCATGTTCCTGCAGCTGCACGGACACGGCGCGCTCCGCTCCGCCGGGGCGATCCTCAGCATTTTCCTGTGCGGCATGCTGGTCTTCGGTTTCCTCTACCTGCAGCGGATCGACCGCACTCTGACCGCCATCTCGGACGCCCAGATGCAGACAGATGAGATGGTCGTCGTGGTCCGCAGCGACGATCCCGCCGAGACCATCGAAGACACCGCCGGCTACCGCTTCGGCATCAGTTCCACCGGCAGCACGGACCGTCTCACCGAGATGATCGCCGACATCGAGTCCCGCATCGCGACAGTTCCGGAAGTCACGGAATACCCCTCCCCTGTCGAGCAGGGCAACGCCCTCCTCGCCGGCGAGACCGACGCCCTCATCTACAACAGCGCCATCACTTCCATGATGGACGAAGTCATCGAGAACTACAGCGACCAGGTGCGGATCATCTACACCAAAGAATTCACTTACGAAGTCAGCCAGGACGGCTCCGCCGATGCGGCCTCCGCCGGCGACCAGCAGACCTCGGATCCGTCGGCAGCTGCCGGCACTGATCCCCAGCCTTCCCAGGCCGATCTGCCTATCACGGAGCGCGCCTTCAACGTCTACATCAGCGGCATCGACGTCTCCGGCCCGATCAGCACGACCTCCCGCAGCGACGTGAACATCATCATGACGGTCAACGCGCGCACCCATAAGATCCTGCTCACGACCACGCCCCGTGACTACTACGTGACCATCCCCGGCATCTCCGGCGACGCCCGCGACAAGCTGACCCACGCCGGCATCTACGGCATCGGCGCCTCCATGGCGACCCTGGAGAACCTCTACGACACACACATGGACGAATACATCCGCATCAACTTCACGTCCCTGATCCGCATCGTGGACGTCCTGGGCGGCGTAGACGTCCAGTCTGAGTACAGTTTCTCCGCAGGCGGCTACAACTTCACCCAGGGCCTCAATCACCTTGACGGACAGGCAGCCCTCGCCTTCTCCCGCGAGCGCTACTCCTTCGCTTCCGGCGACAACCAGCGCGGCCGCAACCAGCAGGCCGTCCTCACCGCCATCATCGAAAAAATGCAGTCCGCCTCCGTCCTCCGCAACGCCGACGAAGTCATGCAGGTCATCAGCGAGTGCATGCAGACCAGCATGTCCAAGGACGACATGACTTCCCTGATCAGCGCCCAGATCGCCAGCAACCCTCACTGGACTGTCGAGAGCCAGCAGGCCACCGGCTTCGGCGACACCCAGCCCACCTACTCCATGGGCAGCATGCAGCTCTACGTCATGTGGCCCGACAACGAAGTCCTTCCGGGCCTCTCCGAGAAGATCGCTAAGACCCTGGCGGAGTGAGGGTGATGGCGGCGGAAGGACTGATTCACTGTCTTCTTTCTGCCTGCTGACACCGCCGGTTCCTGTCTTCAATTATTCAATCAAGTGGCTATGTGCCTGTGTCTGCCGGATGGCTGTTATTTGCAGCCGTCCGGCAGGCATTTTTTGTTGCCCTGTCGGTGGTGGTACGGGTTGTGGACGGTTCTTGTTTTCTTCCGTCCCTCTTGCGTACATTGCCGTACGTTGCGGTTCTGGCTGGGTTTGATGTACGTTTTCGGGTCGGTATGACTCTTCTTCCGTACCTGTTGCGTACATTTCAGCCCTGACTTCCTTCAATGTACGTTTTCGGGTCGCTCCGGCTCTTCTTCCGTCCATCTTGCGTACATCGCAGTCCTGGCTTCCTTCGATGTACGTTTTCGGGTCGCTCCGGCTCTTCTTCCGTCCATCTTGCGTACATCGCAGCCCTGGCTTCCTTCGATGTACGTTTTCGGGTCGGTATGACTCTTCTTCCGTACCTCTTACGTACACTACATCCCTTCGTTTGTGTCGGCATGACTTGATGGTCTTTTGGCTGCCGCTACGGCTTCCGTAGCGGCACCAGAACGGCAATGACAGTCATGGCTTGCCGGGGTTGCTATTTGGCTGCCGCTACGGCATCTGTAGCGGCACCAGAACGGCAATGACAGTCATGGCTTGTCAGGTCTGCTATTTGACTGCCGCCACAGCTTCCGTAGCGGCACCAGAACGGCAATGACAGTGTTGTCTTGCCGGGCTTGCTGTTTGACTGCCGCTACGTATGCTATAGCGGCAGTCAGATAGCAACTATGACTATGATTGGTCGAGATTTCTGTTTGGCTGCCGCTACGGCTTCTGTAGCGACACCAGAACGGCAATGAACGTGATGTCTTGCCGGGCTTGCTGTTTGACTGCCGCTACGTATGCTATAGCGGCAGTCAGATAGCAACTATGACTATGATTGGTCGAGATTTCTGTTTGACTGCCGCCACAGCTTCCGCAACGGCACCAAAACGGCAATGATGATCATGGATTGCCGGGGTTGCCGTTTGACTGCCGCCACGACTGCTGCAGCGGTACCAGAGCGGCACAGTGACAGCAGCCAGAAGCAAACAGACAGTCCCCGACAATCTCCCCCTCCAAGCACCCCACAAAAAAGATAACCCGGCCAGAAGCCGGGTTATCTCTGTTATTCTCCACTGTCAGATCAATAGTTGTCTGCCTTGATCTCAAAGTAGGCCTGCGGGTGGTCGCACACGGGACATACGTCAGGGGCGGCCGGGCCGACGTGGATGTGGCCGCAGTTGGAGCACTGCCAGATCCTGTCGCCGTCTCTGGAGAAGACGAGGCCGCCTTCGATGTTGGCGATCAGCTGGCGATAGCGCTCTTCATGCTCTTTCTCGATCGCGGCGACCTTCTCGAAGAGATCGGCGATCTCGTTGAAGCCTTCTTCGCGGGCAGTCTTGGCGAAGCTCGGATACATCTCTGTCCACTCTTCGTGCTCGCCCTCGGCAGCCATCTCAAGGTTTTCTTTTGTGCTGTGCACGCCTTCCAGGATCTTGTACCAGATCTTTGCGTGCTCCTTCTCGTTCGCGGCGGTCTCCTCGAAGATCTTCGCGATCTGGACGTAGCCGTCCTTCTTGGCCTTGGATGCGAAATAGGTGTATTTGTTTCTTGCCTGGGACTCACCTGCAAAAGCAGTCATCAGGTTCTCAAAGGTCTGGGTGCCGGTCAGGTTTCTTCCCATCTTCTGATACATATCTGCCATAGGATCCCTCCTTTTTGAAATTAAGTTGACGATATCATATTCATTATATCATGATGTCGCCTGCGGCACAATCTCGGTACCGGCTGTGGCGAGTTCATGCTCCCGCTGCCGGTCACAGCGCGCTCTTGCTGCTGCAGCGCAGAGCGTCGCGGCGATGACACCGACGCCGCACACTATCGCTTCTGCCGCGCCGCAACGGCGCGGCGGTGACACAGCATGCTGGTGCTTCAGCTTCGCAGCGACTGCAGGCAATGCAGCGCCGCAGCCCCCTCACTCCCCGTCGCTGACGGAGTATTTCTTCACGGTGCCGAACTTGGTCGTCTGGGCGATGTCGGTCAGACGGTAGCCGGCGTCGATGAAGATCTTGGTCATTTTTTCGACAGGGATCTCGCCGGTGGCCTTGACGACGGCTTCTGTGCCGCGCTCTTTGGTGCGGTAGATGGCGAGGGATTCCACGTTGGCGTTCTGGTCCGCCAGGGCTTTGATGATGCCGACGAAGTAGCCCGGTCTGTCATCGCAGTTGAAGACGAAGCGGGTCCCCTGGTGCTTGTAGCCGAGCAGCTCGGTGAAGGCCTGGAAGATGTCTTTTTCAGTGATGATGCCGACGACGTGGCGGTCGTCGTCCACGACGGGCAGGACGGAGATGCTGTTGTCGAGCATCTTCTGGGCGGCCTCCTCCACGAAGACGTCCTGGGTGATGGTCTGTGTGTCGCGGATCATGATGTCGGCGACTTTGGTCTTGCGGAGAAGGTAGTTGAGCTCATAGATGGAGAGCGAGGTCGCTTTCGAGCCGCTCTTCTCCTCCACCAGTCCGCCGGTGACGAGGCCGATCAGCTTGCCTTCCGCGTCCACGACCGGCAGCCTGTGAAAACCGCCGCGGGCCATCATGTCCACAGCCTTGGAGATCGAAACATCGCTGGTAATGGTGACCGGATCTTTGGTCATATGGTCTTTTACGTACATGATCTTCCTCCTCTTCCTTCGTCCGGCGGTCCGCCGGAACCACATTGCGAAAAACTTCTCTGCGGCACATCAGCCGCCAAGGTACGCTTTCTTCACGCGCTCGTCGTTCGCGAGCTCCATGCCGGTGCCCTGCAGGGTGATGCGTCCCGTCTCCAGGACGTAGGCGCGGCTGGCGATCGCCAGCGCCCGCTTCGCGTTCTGCTCCACCAGGAGGATCGTCGTCCCGCGCTGGTTGATGTCCTCGATGATCTGGAAGATCTCCGAGACCAGCAGCGGCGAGAGTCCCATGGAGGGCTCGTCGAGCAGGAGGATCGACGGCTTCGCCATCAGTGCGCGGCCCATCGCCAGCATCTGCTGCTCACCGCCCGAGAGCGTTCCGGCCGCCTGCGACCGTCTCTCCCCAAGCCTCGGAAAGATCTGGAAGACCTCCTCCATATCCTGCGCGATCGCCCCCTGGTCTTTCCGGAGGTAGGATCCGAGGATCAGATTCTCTTCCACCGTCTGCTGGGCGAAAACGCGCCGCCCTTCCGGCACCTGCGCCAGCCCCATGCCGACGATCTTATGCCCCGGCACCTTCGTGAGCTCCACGCCGTCCAGCTGGATGCTCCCTTCCGCCGCGGGCACCAGGTCCGAGATGGCGTGCATGGTCGTCGTTTTGCCGGCGCCGTTCGCGCCGATCAGCGTCACGATCTCCCCGTCATGCACCTCAAAGGAGATCCCCTTGATCGCCTCGATCATCCCGTACCGGACTTTTAACCCCTCAACCTTTAACATATGCTTTCCCTTCTATCCGTGCCGACAGATCGCGCAGCGATCTGCAACAGAGGCCTCACAGTGATGAATGAATCTTGGCGGCCAATTCGGCCTG
>DFIR01000090.1 GCA_002372815.1 Lachnospiraceae bacterium UBA3692 | reverse complement strand
CAGAGCGTCACGTGGCCGGCCACCAACGGGATAAAGGTATCCTTGCTGATATGAAGAACAACAACCAGAAGGATGCAGATGGAAAAACCGGTGACGACGTCCGCGTTGACCACGGGCACCTGGTTTAAGGAGGTGATCAGCGTGTTGGCCCTTTTCCCGGAATAAAAAGCTCCGATGGCTCCCAGCGTCCCCAGGATCGTCGCGATCGTGGCCGACCCAAGCGCCAGAAGGAGCGTTCCGCGGATCATATCCGTGAGCTCCGGGGTCGTGAACAGCGTCACATAATTCTGCATCGAGAAGCCGCGAAGCTGTCCGATCTGCGTGGCGCTCGTAAAGCTGAACACCGCAAGAATCAGGATCGGAAAATAAATAAACAGAAGCATGATGATAAGGTAAGCGCGTTTTACTATTTTGGCCATTACAGAAGCGCACCTCCTCTCGGATTCTCCTCTCCGTCCTCAGACGTGAGCAGGGTGAACAGGCAGATGATCACAAGCAGGATCAGCGCGATCATGGATCCGCCGTGCCAGTTGTAGGCCGAGAAATAACTTCCGATGAGGCTGCCCATGATATAAGTACTGTTGTAGAGCATATCCAGGACGACATAGTTGGTCATCGCGGGAAGGAAGACCATGGACACGCCACTGATAATGCCGGGCACGGACAGAGGCAGGGTCACCTGCAGGAAGGTCCGCACCGGGTCAGCCCCCAGATCCATAGCCGCCTCGCGCAGCGCGCCGTCCAGCTTCTCGAGCGTCGTGTAGATCGGCAGAATCATAAAGGGCAGGAAATCGTAGGTGATACCTATGACCGCATTCGTAAAAGGATATCTGGCCAGGTTGCCCTCGATCAGGGTCAGGACCTCCTTGAGTGCCGTGATGCGCAGGGAGAAGTTGATCCACATGGGCATCACGAACAGCATGATGATGACCGAGCGGCTCTTCAGCCTGCTCGTCCCGAGGATATAGGCGACGGGATAGGCCAGCAGCAGGCAGACCAGCGTCGTCACCGCCGCGATCAGCAGGCTGTAGAACAAAGTCCCGAGCGCATTCGGATCCGTGAAGAATCCTGTCAGGTTCTGCATCGTGAACTGCCCCTGCCCGTTCGTGAACGCGTAGAACAGCAGGACCAGGAGCGGCGCGATGACGAAGACCGTCAGGAAGACCGCGTAGGGGATCCCGAGATTTTTTCTTGAGAAGTGCATAACAGTAATCTCCTGTCGCCATATGCGGCGCGCCCGCTTATTTCTTGCGGAGTGCGAAGGACATCTTCTCCACCGGCATCAGCAGGCTGACGCGGTCATCCATGTTCCAGAGGTCCTCGTCGTAGACGACGAAGTCCTGCTCCAGCTCCGTGTGGATGATGTAGCTGTAGTGGTCGCCGAGGTAGATCAGGTTGCTGATCGTGCCCTGGATGAGGCCGGCGTCCTGGTCGTCCGTCATCTCGATGTCCTCCGGCTGGATGGAGACGAGAATGCGCATGCGGGCGGGATCGATGACCTCGCCGTTGGCGTCGAGGATGTTGCCGTTCTCCAGGCGGCGGCTGCCCTTGATGATCCGGGTGAGGCTCGTGTCGAGCGTGTGCCCGTTGTACTCGATCCGGTGCGCGCTGTTGATGTCCGCGTAGAAGGTGTTCGTGTGGTCCTCCGCCTTCATGATGTGGATGTTCTCGGGATCCACGCGCATGCCGACGCGGTCGCCGGGCTTCGCGGAGTGCACGGTCTGGATCACCATCTCGTTCTTGCCGGACAGGACCGCGATCTCGTAGTGCATGCCCTTGAAGATCACCGTGTCGACGACGCCGTCGATCGTGCCGGTGCCGGCGGGGACGATCTCCACGTCCTCGGGCCGCACGACGGCCGTGATGTGCGTGCCTTCCGGATAGTCATCCACGCACGCGAACTCGCCGCCGCAGAACCTGGCCTTCAGCTTGCCGGTCATGATGCCGCTGAAGATATTGCTCTCCCCGATGAAGTCCGCGACAAAAGCCGTCGCAGGCTCATTGTAGATGTCTTCCGGGGTGCCGATCTGCTGCGTTTTGCCTTCGTTCATGACGACGATCTTGTCGGACATGGTCAGGGCCTCTTCCTGGTCATGTGTCACATAGATGAAGGTGATGCCCAGCTTGTCGTGCATGGCCTTGAGCTCGATCTGCATCTCCTTGCGCATCTTCAGGTCGAGCGCGCCGAGAGGCTCGTCCAGGAGAAGGATCTCCGGCTCGTTCACGAGCGCCCTCGCGATGGCGATCCGCTGCTGCTGGCCGCCGGAGAGCGTGCTCACGCTCCGCTCCTCGAAGCCTTCCAGGTCCACCAGGGCCAGGACCTTGCGGACTTTGCGCCGGATCTCTTCCTCCGGCGTCTTCTTCTGCCGCAGGCCGAAGGCGATATTATTGTAGATATTCATGTGCGGGAACAGCGCGTACCGCTGAAAGACCGTGTTGATCGGCCTCTTGTAGGGCGGCAGCCCGACGATCGACTCCCCGTTCAGAAGGATCTCCCCGCTCGTCGGCACGTCAAACCCGGCGATCATGCGGAGGGTCGTGGTCTTCCCGCACCCGGAAGGGCCGAGAAATGTCACGAATTCGCCGCGCTTCACTTCCAGGTTGAAATCGTCCACGGCGGTGAATCCGTCGTCATCGAAGATCTTGGTGATGTGTCTGAGTTCGATGATGTTTTCTGTGGTGCTCATTTGTGTTCCTTCCTTGTGCTGATGGGTGGATTCCAAGCTGTTTCAGATCAACAGACGGGCCGCTTCGCGCTGCGCGCTCCCGCGTCCCGCTCTTCTGAATCCCAGACGGATCGCTTCGCACGCGATGCGTGCTCCCGCGATCCTGCCCAAGAGCGGCATCCATGGGGCCCCTGCCCCATTACTGCCGCTCTTGGGCGGTTTTCAAAGTCTTGCGGCTCTGCCGGTATGCAAGCATCCCGTCAGCCCGTAAGACCTTGAAAACCTGGGATTCAGAACTCCGGAGGGGTGCTGATCCAAAGATATTTTGCCGGGCGGTTGGCGGGGTTGGAGATGCGGTGGCGCTGGGTGGCGCGGTAGTAGAAGCTCTCTCCTGCTTTTACGCTGTAGGTCTTGTCGCCCAGGTGGACCTGGATCCTGCCGCTCATCACGTAGCCGAATTCCTCTCCCGTATGAGGCTTGTCCTCTTCCAGGGTCTGGTGGGGCTGGAGCGTGACCAGCAGGGGCTCCATCTGGTATCTCTGCGCCGTGGGTACGATCCACTGCCGGCTGTTGCCATCCTCGTCGATCTTCTCAAAATAGTGCTGCTCAGAGAAAACGACCTGTTCCTCCTCCTCCTGGAAAAACTCGCCGGGCGTGCTCCCCAGGCATTCGATGAGGTCCAGCAGTGTGACGATCGAAGGCGACACCTGCCCGCGCTCCAGCTGGGACAGGAAGCCCTTGGTGAGCTCTGTCCGGTCCGCCAGTTCCTGCAGGGTCAGCCCGTTGCGATTGCGCAGATTCCGGATCTTTTTTCCTATGAAAGTGTTGACCTGTTCTGTCTCCATTCGCTTTTCTCTCTGACTTTTCTGAAAATAAACCGAAAATTTGCTATTGCTAAACTTCAGCTTCGGTTCCACATTATACATAATACAAAAAGTATGTCAATGCTAAACTTTCAATTACTTAATACTTTTTTTATTTTTTCATCTGTGCTTTAATGGCATCAGCGGACGAAGGCAGTTTTCAGGCAGACAGGTACCCGGTCCGTCCATACAGGACCGCGCAGGGGACGGTTCTCCGCGCGGTTTTAACACAATAAAGCCGCGCAGGGGACGGTTCTCTGCGCGGTCTTTATTCAGTCAGGCTCACACAGAGAACCGTCCCCTGTGTGAGTTATTCAAGCATCTCCGCTCCCTGCTTCAGGTAGTCGGTGATGGGCAGGTGCTGGGGGCAGGCCTGCTCGCACTGGCGGCACCCGATGCAGTCGGAGGCGCGGCGGCCTGCCGGGGCCGCCTCGGCGTAGGCGGCGCGTGCCTGCGCCATCTGGCCGTTGCCCAGCTGCCGGTTCATGGCCGAGAAGATGTCAGGAATATTGATCTGCTTCGGACATCCCTCGGTGCAGTAGTGGCAGGCGGTGCAGGGGATCGTCGAGGAGTTGCCGAGGATCTTCTGCGCCTCGCGGATGATGGCCTGCTCCTCCTCATTGAGAGGCTGGAAATCCTTCATGTAGGACAGGTTGTCCTGCATCTGCTCCACATTGGACATGCCGGAGAGGACCGTGATGACGCCGTCCAGGGACGCCGCGAAGCGGATCGCCCAGGAGGCATAAGACATGTCCGGGTGATAGGCTTTGAACAGCTTTTTCACAGCTTCCGGCGGATCGGCGAGCGTGCCGCCCTTCACGGGCTCCATGACGACGATGGATTTGCCGTGTTTTCTCGCCACTTCGTAATTGGCCCTGGAGACGACCTTCGGATTCTCCCAGTCCGCGTAGTTGANNCTCTCAGTGAGGTTAAAGACCATCTGCTTGTTTCGGGCGGAGAAGATATCCGGGATCGGGATGTTCATAGGACATCCGGGCGTGCAGTAGCTGCACTCCGTGCAGGGGATAGACGGGATCTGCGCCAGCACTTCCTGTGCCTTCCGGATCACGCTCTGCTCCTCTTCGCTGAGGGGCCTGAACGCATCCGCCCTCATATAGGACAGATTATCCTGCATCTGTTCGATGTTGGACATACCGCTCAGGACTGTGAGAATTCCGGGGAGGGATGCCACATAGCGGATCGCCCAGGAAGAGAGCGACGCCTCAGGGTTCGCCTCCTTCAGGAGCTTCTGCACGCTCAGCGGCGGATTGGCCAGTGTTCCGCCCTTGACAGGCTCCATGACCACAACCGGCACATTGTGCTTTCTCGCGACCTCATAGTTGGCCCTCGCTGCCACCGAAGGATTCTCCCAGTCCGCGTAGTTGATCTGCAGCTGGACGAAGTCGACCTCGGGATGCGCTGTCAGAAGCCTGTCGAGCAGCTCCGGGCCCGCGTGGTAGGAGAAGCCGGCGTACCGGATGACCCCTTTCGCCTTCTGCTCCTTCACGAAATCCCAGAGATGGAACTTGTCATATTTCGTGTAGTTGTTCTCCATGAGCGCGTGGAGCAGGTAGTAATCAATATACCCGGCGCCGGTGCGCTTGAGGCTCGTGGCCAGCTGCATCTTCGCGACACTCTCCGTGGGGGCGATTCCGGCATTGAGCTTGGTGGCCAGCGTGTAGGACTCCCGCGGATAGCGGTCCACGAGGGCCTTCTTCGCCGCCGCTTCCGATCCCATATAGACGAACGCAGTATCAAAGTACGTGCCGCCCGCCTCCATGAACAGGTCCACCATCTTCTTCACCTGCCCGACATCGGTGCCGAACCCTTTCTTGGGCAGACGCATGAGACCGAATCCGAGCTTCGGGACTTCTTTTCCGAAATAATCCGACATAATTACCTCTCTTTCTCAGAGCGCGCAGGGGACGGTTCTCTGCGCGCTTTTATCACAGTAAAGCCGCGCAGGGGACGGTTCTCCGCGCGGTTTCATCGCAGTAAAGCCGCGCAGGGGACGGTTCTCCGCGCGGTCCGCCCCTGCCGCGTTCCGTTCAGAACACTGCCTGCACCAGCACCATGTAGACCAGCGTGCCTGCAAGGATGCTGAGCAGGGAATTGCGTTTCCAGGCCTGGAGCCCGACGACAGCGGCTGTGCCGAGGAGTGCAGGCAGAAGCTGCGAAGGATCCCCCGGCTGCACGTCCTTCAGGCAATAGATCACCAGCATGCCGATGATCGCGGGCGGAAGCACCCGCCCGAGATAGGCGATATAGGGCGGTGTCTCCCCCCGGATCAGGAGGAAGGGCAGAAACCGCAGCAGGATCGTGACCGCCGCCATGACAGCGACAAGAACAGCAGCTCTCATGATTCCTCCTCTCTCTCGTGGCTCACACAGGGGACAGTTCTCTGTGCGCTCTCGGCGGTCCTCTGTCCCTCTTCGCCTCCAGTCGCGCAGAGAACCGTCCCCTGCGCGCTTTCGCTTCCGGCCGCGCAGAGAACCGTCCCCTGCGCGCTTTCGCTTCCGGCCGCGCGGAGAACCGTCCCCTGCGCGCTTTCACTTCCGGCCGTGCAGAGAACCGTCCCCTGCACGCTCTTGCCCCGCAGCAGGGTCAGTACTGCTGTGATGAGAAGCATGGCGGGGATCAGGAAGCGCTCCGCGCCGAACACGACCAGGCTCAGCAGTGTGCAGAGAAGGCCCGTCAGCGCAGGGATGTGGTCATGCGAAGTAAGCCATTGCTCCGTGAAAGAAGCAATGAACAGCGCAGTCATGGAGAATTCGATCCCTTTCGTGGAGAAGGGCAGGACTGCCCCGAGAAGGCTCCCCAGCACGCAGCCGGTCACCCAGTAGCTCTGGTTGAAGAGGGAGACGAAGAACCGGTACCGGTGCGCCTCTTGCTCCGAAGGTACGGTGCCGTCACTGAGAAGGGAATAGGTCTCATCGGTCAGGGCGAAGATCAGGTACGGCTTGTACCTGCCCGCGTCCTTGTACCGGTCGATCATGGAAATGCTGTAGAAAAGGTGCCGGGCGTTCACCATGAACGTCGTGAGCGCCGTGGTGAGGACCGAGGCCCCGCCGGTCAGAAGATCCACGCCCACATACTGCATCGAACCCGCATAGATGCACACACTCATGGCCAGCGACCAGAGAACACCGTACCCCGCTGCGCGAAGCAGGATGCCGAAGCCGATGCCCAGCACGACATACCCCGCCATCACAGGGACGGATTTCAGAAATGCCTGTCTGACGACCTGATGATCCATAAAGCTCCTCATCATGAAGGAGAAAGGAGACAGTTCTCTGTCTCCCTTCTCCCTCTCATTCGGCAGTTACTGTCGTTTGTCGGTCACTGCTCTCCCCGTCCGAATGCCGCAATGCCCGCGAGCATCTTCAGAAACACGAAAGCAATGATAAAACTGAGACTGGTTCTGACCTGTACGCTCACGTTGCCGTTGGAAAGATCGCTGAGAGCAAAGACGGCATAGAAATTCATCACGATCGACAGGATCCCGCTGATCAGCGTCAGAGTCGCTGCAGTATTCAGCGACTTGCCGCATTTCTCGGAGAACGGTGTCTCCGCAATAACTTCCTGCAGTGCCGCACTGATCTTCGAAAGCATGACCAGCAGCAGCACAAGCTGTACGACAACAGCCCCCATGAGGATCATCATAGGTGTCCTGAAGCTCGAGAAAAGCTCCATGTTGACAGGATTGCCGCCCACCGTGAGTCCCGGCACAGTTGAAAGATCCACCGGCAGCAGGCCGGGACTGATCAGGAGAAGCGCCGTTCCGAGACCGAGGACCGCGATACCGATGACCACGAGCCAGAAGCAGATCCTGACAAGCACATTCAAAACATTCGCATAGCCTTTCATAAGAATACCCCTTTCAAAAGACAGACTGCTTTGACAGATTCTACTATATCCGATTCCCGGTACAGTGTCAAAAATATAAAAGCGCGCAGGGGACGGTTCTCCGCGCGGCTTTACTGTGATGAAGCCGCGCGGAGAACCGTCCCCTGCGCGGTCCGTCGCGGTCTTACTCCACGTCCCGCAGCGCCTGCATGTCCTCCTCGCCGGTGCGGACCTTGACGACCCGCTGCACGTCGTAGACGAAGATCTTGCCGTCGCCGATGTGGCCGGTGTAGAGAGCTTTTCTGGCAGCCTCGATCACCCTGTCCACGGGGATGTTGCCGACGATGACTTCCACCTTCATCTTGGGCAGGACGTTCACGTCGAGCTCGACGCCCCTGTAGCGTTCGCCGGCGCCTTTCTGGATGCCGCAGCCCATGACCTGGGTCACGGTCATTCCGGTGACGCCGAGGTCGTTGAGGGCCTTCTTGAGCCTGTCAAAGCCTGCATGCCGGGCGATGATGGACACCTTGTACATGCCTGTGTTACGCCCGCCGATCTGCTCGGTGCGGACGACCGGCACCGCGGCGTCTTTTCTCAGATCGTCCGCCCTCTCATAATCCTCCTGTCCGAGGTCCGTGTTCTCGTTTACAGACATGCCGGTGGAGAAATCCACGATGGAGAACCCTGCATATGCCGAAGGCAGACCGTGTTCGGTGCGGTCCAGACCGAGGATCTCCTCTTCTTCCGACACCCGCAGGCCGAAGATCGCCCGGATGATGAGAAAAGCCGCCGTGATCGTCACCGCCGTCCAGGCGGCTGTGGCGGCCATGCCGAGGAACTGGATCCCCAGCTGGCGGAATCCGCCGCCGTAGAACAGGCCGGCGCCCGCGATCTGGTTGGCCCCGTAGGTCACACCGTCGCCGATGCCCCTGGCAAAGGCCGGTGCCGAAGGTGTCGCGATCAGCCCGACGGACAGAGTGCCCCAGACGCCGTTCATGAAATGGACCGCGACCGCGCCGACCGGATCATCCACGTGCAGGACATTGTCCAGGAGCCAGACGCCGAAGACCACCAGCACGCCGGATACCGCGCCGACCAGGATGGCGCCGGCAACGTCGCAGACGTCACACGGCGCCGTGATCGCCACCAGGCCCGCCAGGGAGGCATTCAGGCACATGGAGACGTCGGGCTTGCCGTAGCGGATCCATGTGAAGACCATGCAGACCACGGTCGCCACGGACGGCGCGATGGTGGTCGTCACGAAGATGCTGCCCATCTCCGGGATCGATACGGCCGCTGCGCCGTTGAACCCGTACCAGCCGAGCCAGAGGATGAAGACGCCCAGGCAGCCGATCGGAAGACTGTGGCCCGGGAAGGCACCGATCTTCGTGACTTTTCCGTCCTTGTCCCGTGTGAACTTGCCGATCCGGGGACCCACGAGATACGCGCCGATCAGGGCACAGATGCCGCCGACCATGTGGATGCAGTTGGAACCGGCAAAATCATGAAAACCGATCTGCGCCAGCCAGCCGCCACCCCAGGTCCAGTGCGCCTCGACGGGGTAGATGACCGCCGAGATCACGCCCGAATAGACACAGTAGGACAGGAAACGGGTCCTCTCCGCCATCGCACCGGACACGATGGTCGCTGTCGTCGCGCAGAATACCAGGTTGAACACAAAGTTGGACCAGTCAAATTCCGCATAAGAAGTGAAAATGTCAAAACCCGGCTTTCCGATGAATCCGGCCAGGTCCTCCCCCAGGAACAGGCCGAAACCGATCAGGATGAACATCACCGTCCCGATGCAGAAATCCATCAGGTTCTTCATCAGAATGTTGCCCGCGTTCTTGGCTCTGGTGAACCCCGTCTCCACCATCGCGAACCCGGCCTGCATCCAGAACACCAGTGCAGCGCCGATCAGAAACCATACCCCGTAAACTTCCCCTGTGATCGCCGATAAGATCTCCTGTGTCATCACACACCGCCTTCCTTGTCAAACATGGGACCCTCTGTCACAGGGACAGTCTGTCTGTCTCCTGCTGCAGGGATCCCCCGCGCAGACGCGTCCGCCCGCGCACCGGTCACCGGGGAAAGGCCTTTCCCGTAAAGTTCCACAAAAACGATATCCTGTTTTTGTTCACCTTACGCAAACTGTTGTACCACATTTCGTTTTTCTCAGGCAATAGCACAGCCATACAGGTTCAGTGGCACGAAATATGCTGTTTTTTATATGCTGTGGGGAGGGGCTGCTCAAATTTGCTCTTCCCCTGATCTTCCGGAATGGGGATCGGATACCTGCCCGAAAAGCATCCGTCGCAGAAGCTGCATGCCTCCCCTGTCAGGCGGTGCGCCGCCTGCACTGACAGGAAGGCCAGGGAATCTGCGCCGATCTCTTCTGCGATGGCATCGGCGGAAGGGAGGCGGCATGCGATGAGGTTTTCCCGGCTGTCCACATCCGTCCCGAAATAGCAGGGGTGGCGAAACGGCGGAGAGGAGATGCGCATGTGGACCTCCTTTGCCCCGGCTTCACGAAGCAGCCGCACGATCCGCCCGCTGGTCGTCCCCCGGACGATCGAATCGTCGATCAGCACGACCCGTTTGCCGGCCACACTGTCCCGGATCACGTTCAGCTTGATCCTGACGGCTGTCTCCCGCAGTTCCTGGCTCGGTGCGATAAAACTCCGCCCGATATACTTGTTCTTCAAAAAGCCGACGCCGTAAGGAATGCCGCTCTCCTGTGCGTATCCAAGCGCGGCGTCGATCCCGGAGTCCGGGACACCCACGACCACATCGGCATCCACCGGGTCCTCCCCGGCTAGAAAGCGGCCTGCCCGCAGACGGGTCAGATGGACAGGGGCGCCCTCTATGACGGAATCCGGCCTCGCGAAGTAAATATACTCGAAGACACACAGGGACGGCGCGTTTCCGCACAGGCGGCGGTCTGAGATCACCCCCTCCTCTCCGATCACGAGGATCTCTCCCGGTTCTATATCCCGGATCAGCGCAGCTCCGACGGCATCCAGCGCACAGGATTCCGACGCGACGACGCAGTCTCCTGCCGGCGTCTGCCCCCAGCACAGCGGCCGGAAGCCGCAGGGGTCCCGGAAAGCGATCAGCTTCGTCGCAGTCATCAGGACGCAGGAGTATGCTCCCTGCAGTTTAATCATAGCACGATGGACGGCCTCCTCTGTGGAGGCCGTTCTGAGTCGTTCGGACACGATGGTATAGATGATCGTTTCTGTGTCCGTGGTGCCGTGATAGATCCCTCCGTTCAGCTCGTGCTGCATCCGCAGCGCACCGGCATTGACCAAGTTTCCGTTGTGGCACAGCGCCAGATTTCCCTTCATATGGCGGATGACGATGGGCTGAATGTTGCTGTGGCTCTTCCCGCCGGTCGTAGAGTATCGCACGTGTCCGACCGCGATGTTCCCTTCTCCCAGCTGCTCCAGGCGCCGGCTGTCGAACACTTCCCCCACCAGACCGTTCTCCTTCTGGTGGCGGAAAACACCGTCGCAGGAGACCGCGATCCCGCAGCTCTCCTGGCCTCTGTGCTGAAGCGCATAGAGGCCGGAATACACTTTCCACGCGATCTTCCGCCTGTCCTGCGTCCAGATTCCAAATACACCGCACTCTTCATGCATGGCAGTGCCTCCCTCCTCACACAGAGAACGCTCACGGATGAGGATTCTTCCACGGGGTCCGCCCGGGCCACAGATTGACCGGCTCACGCAGTGAACCGTCTTCCCGCTGATCTGTGTGAAAGACCGCGCCGCCGGCAGTCTCCGGATGGGCCAGATCGACGGGATCCGGCATGTCACTGTGATGGAGCAGGGCTTCGGCGAGCGCGGCCGCAGTGTCGACGGCGCTGAGCACGTGGACGCCTGTCTCCACCGCGATCCTGCGGATCCGGAAACCGTCTCTGGAAGCAGCGGCGCCGTCGTGCGGCGTGTCGATGACGAGGTCGATCTCGTGCGAGAGCACCAGATCGAGGATGTTGGGGGAGAGCTCCTCCGCCTTGCGCACCGATCCGCAGGCAACGCCGCCGCTGCGGAGCGCCTGCGCGGTCCCCGCCGTGGCATAGATCTGGTAGCCCAGGCGGCGGAAAGCGCGGGCGACGGGCAGGATCTCCTCTTTGTCCCGGTCGCGCACGGTGATGATCATCTTCCTGGTCTGCGGCAGGCGCATACCGGCGCCCAGAAAAGCCTTGTACAGCGCCTGGTGGTAGTCCGGCGAGACGCCGAGGCACTCGCCGGTCGATTTCATCTCCGGTCCCAGGGTCGTATCCGCCCCCTGCAGTTTCTCGAAAGAGAAGACCGGCATCTTCACGGCGCAGAGAGCCGCCTCCGGCTGCAGGCCCGGCGCATAGCCCTGCGCCCGGATACTGTGCCCGCAGAGGACCCCCACAGCCAGCGGAATGACCGGGATGCCCGTCACCTTGGAGATGTAGGGGACCGTCCGGGAGGAGCGCGGATTGACTTCGATGATGTAGACCTCGTCGCCGCAGGCGATGAACTGGATATTGATCATGCCCCGCACATGTAAGGCGCGGGCCAGCGCCTCCGTATAGCGGACCAGGTTCTCCCTGGCTGCCGGCGTGAGCGTTCTGGGCGGATAGACAGAGATGGAATCCCCGGAATGAATGCCGGTCCGCTCGATGTGCTCCATGATCCCGGGGATCAGGATCTCCTTCCCGTCGCAGACCGCGTCCACCTCCGCCTCTGTGCCGCGGATGTATTTGTCCACAAGGATGGGATGCTCCTGCCGCACCTGCGTGATCATGCCGACGTACTCGACGATGTCGCGGCTGTCCACCGCGATCCGCATACCTGCTCCTCCCAGCACGTAGGAGGGCCGCACCAGCACGGGAAAACCCAGTTCCTCCGCCGCGGCGACCGCCTCCTCCACCATGAAGACCGTCTTGCCCGCGGGCCTGCGGATCCCGGTCTCCTCCAGGATCCGGTCAAAGCGCTCCCGGTCCTCGGCCGCGTCCACGTCATCCGCAGAGGTACCCAGGATCTCCACGCCCATCTCCATGAGGGCCCGCGTCAGTCCGATGGCCGTCTGCCCGCCGAACTGCACCACCGCGCCGTCCGGCTGCTCGACCGCGACAATCGCCCGCAGGTCCTCCGCCGTCAGAGGCTCAAAGTAGAGCCGGTCCGCGATGTCAAAGTCCGTCGAGACCGTCTCGGGATTGTTGTTGACGATGATGGTCTCCCACCCCTCCTTCCGGAAGGCCCAGGTGCAGTGGACGCTGCAGAAATCAAACTCGATCCCCTGCCCGATGCGGATGGGACCGGATCCGACGATCAGCACCTTTCTGCGTCCGGCAGGCAGAGGGCACGCCTCATTCTCCACGCCGTACACCGAGTAAAAATACGGTGTCGCCGCCTCAAACTCCGCCGCGCAGGTGTCCACCATGCGGTAGGACGGTACGATGCCGCTCTCCTCTCTCTGCGTGCGGACTGCCTCTTCGCTCCTGCCGGTCAGGGCCGCGATCGTCCGGTCCGGGAATTCCATGCGCTTGGCAGCCCGCAGGAGTTCCGCCGGCAGCCGGTCCTGTCCGCAGTCCCGCAGGCGCTGCTCCATCTCCACGATGGCGCGGATCCGGTCCAGAAACCACAGGTCGATCTGTGTCAGGGCGCGGATCTCCTCCGGCTGCACACCGCGGCGCAGAAGTTCCGCCACAGCCCACAGCCGGCGGTCATCCGCCTGCACGACAAGGCCGCGCAGCTCCTGATCAGGGACCTGCGCGAGTCCGGCCGGCAGCAGGCTCACGGTGTGCTGCTCCAGCGAGCGGACCGCCTTCATGAGCGCGCCTTCGAAACTGTCAGAGATCGCCATTACCTCCCCGGTCGCCTTCATCTGGGTGCCGAGCCGGTGCTGCGCGGAATGGAACTTGTCAAAAGGAAGCCGGGGCATCTTGACCACACAGTAATCCAGCATGGGTTCAAAACAGGCTGTCGTGTTCCCCGTCACTGTGTTGCGGATCTCGTCGAGCCGGTATCCTAGCGCGATCCGGGCAGAAACTCTGGCGATCGGATAGCCTGTCGCCTTCGAGGCGAGCGCCGAGGAGCGGGACACGCGGGGATTGACCTCGATGACGCAGTACTCCCGGCTGTCCGGGTGCAGGGCGAACTGTACGTTGCAGGCGCCCCGGATCTCCAGTTCGTGCACGATCCGCAGCGCTGCGGACCGCAGCATCTGGTGATCAGGATCGGAGAGGGTCTGCGAGGGGGCGACCACGATGGAGTCCCCCGTGTGGACGCCTACGGGGTCAACGTTTTCCATGTTGCAGACGGTGACGGCGCCGCCGGCGCCGTCCCGGACCACCTCGTATTCGATCTCCTTCCAGCCGGCGATGCTCCGCTCGACCAGCACCTCGTGCACGCGGGACAGCCGCAGCCCTGTCTCCAGGATCTGCGCGCAGCTGTCCGGATCCGCAGCGATGCCGCCGCCGCTGCCGCCCAGCGTGTAGGCGGGCCGCAGGACGACCGGATACCCGATCCCGGCGGCGGCTTTCAGCCCCTCTTCCACGCTGTGGACGATCTCCGAAGCTGCCACAGGCTCCCCGCATCGCTCCATGGCCTCCTTGAACAGGAGGCGGTCCTCCGCGCGGCGGATCGCCTCCGCCCCGGTTCCTATGATGCGGATCCCCTGCTCCTGCAGGAAGCCCTCCTCCCAGAGGGCCATCGCCAGATTCAGTCCCGCCTGCCCGCCGAGCGTGGCGAGAAGGGAATCCGGCCGTTCCTTCAGGAGAAGGGCTTTGAGCGTCTCTTCCGTGAGCGGCTCGATATAGACGCGGTCCGCGATGTCCCGGTCCGTCATGATCGTCGCCGGGTTGGAATTGAGGAGGACCACGGAGACCCCCTCCTCCCGCAGTGCCCTGCAGGCCTGCGTCCCGGCGTAGTCAAACTCCGCCGCCTGCCCGATGATGATCGGACCGGAGCCGATCACCGCCACTTTTCTGATCGTCGCGTCACGCATAGTCACCTCTGCTCCATCATTTCCATAAAAACGTCAAACAGTCCGTCCGCATCCGCCGGTCCCGGCCGCGCCTCCGGATGAAACTGCACGGTGCGGATCCGCCGTCCCGGATACAGCAGGCCCTCGTTGGTCCCGTCATGAAGGTTGCGGAACCACTCCTCCGCCGTCACGCGGGCAAAGCTTCCCGCATCCACCGCGTACCCGTGGTTCTGGGTCGTGATCAGGGTCCGCCCTGTCTGCATGTCCTTGACGGGATGGTTCCCGCCCCGGTGTCCGAAGCCCAGTCTGTATGTGTCGCCGCCCTCCGCCAGCGCCACGATCTGGTGCCCCAGGCAGATGGCGAACAGCGGGATATCCGCTTCGCACAGCTGCCGGACCTCCCGTATGATCCCGGGATCCTCCTTCGGGTCGCCGGGCCCGTTGGAGAGCATGATCCCGTCCGGCGCGTCCGCCAGGATCCTCTCCGCAGGCGTAAAGGCGGGATAGACCGTCACCTCGCACCCGCGGCGGACCAGGGAATCGACGATGCTGTCCTTGGCCCCGAGATCCAGGAGGGCGACGCGCAGGGCGTGTCCGGAAGGATTCCCGGCTGTGCTTTCTGCTGCGCTCTCTGCGGAGCCTGCGCCGGTCCCCGCGGCCGGCAGCACTGTATGGATCTCCCGGGAGGTCGTCCGGCGCACCACCCCGGCGGGGCGATAGGCCCGGATCTTCCGGAGGAGCTCCTCCAGCGCCTCCCCCGCATAGCAGTCCGTGGTGACGCAGCCGTTCATGGTGCCGTGGTCGCGCAGGTGCCGGGTCAGACTCCGGGTGTCGATCCCCTCGATCCCGGGCACGTCATAGCGCTCGAGAAAAGCCTGCAGGGTCCCCTCCGCATGCCAGTTGCTGGGGATCCGGGAGAACTGGCGCACCAGCAGCGCCTCCGCCCAGGGGCGTCGGCTCTCCATCTCCTCCCCGCTCACGCCGTAGTTGCCGATCAGGGGATAGGTCATCACCACTGCCTGGCCGGCGTAGGACGGGTCCGTGAGGATCTCCTGATAGCCGGTCATGGAGGTGTTGAAGACGATCTCCGCGATCACCTCCCGGTCGGCGCCGATCGCGCTGCCCGTGTAGATGCTGCCGTCCTCCAGGATCAGATATGCCTTTTTTCTGTACACGCCGGATTCGCTTGCCACTGTCTGACCGCCTTTCATCTGGTCGAGTATCCCATCAGGTCCCTGTCGACCTCCTCCGCGCACAGGCGCCCCTCCGCGATGGCCCACACCACCAGGGACTGGCCTCTGCGCATGTCGCCGGCGCTGTAGACGCCCGGCACATTCGTTGCATAGGAGTCCGCGTAGGGGAAGCCGGCCTGCGCCGTCTCCACGGCTCCCCGCGCCGTCAGCGGCACGCCGAAGCTCTCCGCCGTATAGGGCTGGCAGCCGGTGAAGCCCGCCGCGATCAGGAGCAGCTCGCAGGGGAGGACCTGCTCGCTGCCTGGCACCTCCCTGAGGCGGCCGCCTTCGAAGCGGACCTGCACGGTCTTCACCTTGCGGAGATGTCCCGAGGCTGTGACGATCAGCTCCTTGACGGTAGTGCTGAAGACCCGCGGATCCTGGCCGAAGACGGCCACCGCCTCCTCGTGTCCGTAGTCCGTGCGCAGGGTCCTGGGCCACTCCGGCCAGGGGTTGCCGGGCGTGCGCTCCGCCGGCGGGGCCGGCATCATCTCCAGGGCCGTAACGGACCTGCAGCCGTGGCGCATGGCCGTCCCGATGCAGTCGTTGCCCGTGTCGCCACCGCCGACCACGATCACGTGCTTACCTCGGGCGGAAATGACGCCCCGGCGGCGGAGGATCTTCTCCGCGGTCTCCGGTGTGTCCGGTCCGCCCTCCGCCAGCAGTGCCCTGGTGGTGGCTGTCAGGAAATCCACGGCGTAGTGGACCCCGCCGACATCCTGCACTGTCAGGCCGGTATCCGTCCCCTGCGCGTCCTTCACCGCGGCGGACATGGTACGGGGCTGCTTGGCGCCGCAGCAGAGGATGACCGCGTCATAGTCTGTTTGGAGCTGTGATGCTTTTTCCTGTGTGTCGATGTTGCAGCCGGTCACGAAGCGGACGCCCTCCGCCTCCATCAGGCGGCGGCGGCGGTCGATGACCCTTTTGTCCAGCTTCATGTTGGGGATCCCGTACATGAGGAGGCCGCCGATCCGGTCCTCCCGCTCATAGACGGTGACGCTGTGCCCGCGACGGTTGAGGCTGTCCGCGGCCGCAAGACCCGAGGGGCCGCTGCCGATGACGGCGACCTTCTTCCCGCTTCTGACGGCGGGGATGCGCGGGCGGACATAACCCTCAGCGAAGGCGCGCTCGATCAGGAAGAGCTCGTTGTCGTGGATGGTCACCGGGTCGCCGTACTGGCCGTTGATGCAGGCTTTCTCGCACAGGGCGGGGCAGACGCGGCCGGTGAACTCGGGGAAATTGCTGGTCCTGGCCAGGCGCGCGTAGGCGTGGGCGTCGTGGGCCCGGTAGATCTGGTCGTTCCACTCGGGGACCAGGTTGTGGAGGGGACAGCCCGTGACCATGCCGCTGAGGACCATGGCGGACTGACAGAGCGGCACGCCGCAGTTCATGCAGCGGGCAGCCTGTTCCCTGCGGGCCGGCGTATCCAGCGGCGTGTGGAACTCCCCGAAAGTCCGGATCCGCTCCGCCGGCGGGATATCCCCGTTCGCTCTTCTCCTGTACTCGAGAAATCCTGTCTCTTTACCCATTTCTGCCTCCCAGAACGCGCAGGGGACGGTTCTCCGCGCGGTAATGACCGTAGAGCGCGCAGGGGACGGTTCTCCGCGCGCTCTGCGCGATTTCAAGAGCGCGCGGAGAACCGTCCCCTGCGCGCGTTCATCCGGCCAGCGCCTTGAAAGCCTCCAGCACGGCGTGTTCGTTGTCGATGCCCTGCTCCTCGAAGCGGGAGATCGCCGTCAGCATCTTCTGATAATCGTAAGGCACCACTTTCTTGAATTCGGGCAGGCGCTCCTCGAAGTGAGCCAGGATGTCCCCGGCGAAGGGGCTGCCCGTCTCCTTCACGTAGTCCTCCAGGATCTCCCGGAGCTCCGCGATGTCGTACTTCTCCGTGACGGGCCCGAGACCCGCCATGTCCTTGTTCATCCGCAGGTAGAGGGTGTGGTCGCTGTCCAGCACGTAGGCGATGCCGCCGCTCATGCCCGCCGCCAGGTTCTTCCCGGTCCGGCCCAGGATCACCGCCCGGCCGCCGGTCATGTACTCCAGACCGTGGTCGCCGCAGCCCTCCGCCACCGCCGTGGCGCCGGAATTGCGGACGCAGAACCGCTCCCCGGCGATGCCGCAGAAGTAGGCCCGGCCGGCTGTGGCGCCGTAAAGGGCCACGTTGCCGACGACGCAGTTGTCATGCGCCGCGTAGGCCGCATTCTCCGGCGGACGGACTATCAGCTTGCCGCCGGACAGGCCCTTGCCGAAGCCGTCGTTGGCGTCGCCCGACAGGCGGATGGTCACCCCCGCCGGGAGAAAAGCCCCGAAGGACTGCCCTCCGCCACCCTCGGCGTCGATCTGGATCGTGTCCTCCTCCAGACTGCTGCCGAAGCGCTCCGTCACGCAGCTCCCCAGCAGGGTGCCGAAGGTGCGGTCGGTGCTGGAGACGCGGACGCTGCAGCGCATATGGGGATCTCCCGCCGCGCAGGCCTCCTCCAGAGCCGGGATCAGGACCCGTTCATCCACGGTCTTCTCCAGGGCAAAATCATAGATATCCGCCGGATCGAAGCACCTCTTGGGGCTGTGGGCGTAGCGGCTGTCCAGGATCCTCGTCAGGTCCGCCAGGGACCCGCGCAGGGAGTGCTCCGCCCCGCGAACGCTGAGCCGGTCGGTCCTGCCCACCATCTCCTGCACGGTCCTGAAGCCCAGCTGCGCCATGATCTCCCGGAGCTGCCGGGCGATGAAGAGCATGAAATTGCGGACATATTCCGGCCTGCCGGAGAAGCGCTTCCGCAACTGCTCATTCTGGGTGGCGATACCCGCCGGGCAGGTGTCTTTGGAACAGACCCGCATCATCATGCAGCCCATGCACACCAGCGGCGCCGTGGCGAATCCGAACTCCTCAGCGCCCAGAAGCGCCGCGATGGCCACGTCCCGGCCGCTCATGAGCTTGCCGTCCGTCTCCAGGATCACACGGCTGCGCAGGCCACTCTCGATGAGGCTCTGGTGCGCCTCGGACAGCCCCAGCTCCCAGGGAAGCCCTGCGTGATGGACGGAGGAGAATGGCGCCGCCCCCGTCCCCCCGTCATAGCCGGAGATCAGGATGACCTGGGCGCCCGCCTTGGCGACGCCCGAAGCGATGGTGCCGACCCCGCACTCAGAGGCCAGCTTCACGCTGATGCGGGCTTTTCTCCCGGCGTTTTTCAGGTCATAGATGAGCTGGGCCAGGTCCTCGATGGAATAGATGTCGTGGTGGGGCGGCGGGGAGATCAGGGCCACGCCAGGGGTGCTGCAGCGGGTCGCCGCCACCCAGGGGTAGACCTTCCGGCCGGGCAGGTGGCCGCCCTCGCCGGGTTTGGCCCCCTGGGCCATCTTGATCTGGATCTCCTGGGCGCTGCACAGGTAGGCGCTGTTGACGCCGAAGCGGCCGGAGGCCACCTGCTTGACTGCGCTGTTGCGGATGGTGCCGAAGCGGGAGGGATCCTCGCCGCCCTCGCCGGTATTGGACTTGCCGCCCAGGCTGTTCATGGCCTCCGCCAGGGTCTCATGGGCCTCCTTGGAGAGGGAGCCGTAGGACATGGCGCCGGTCTGGAAGCGCTTCACGATGGACTCTTCGCTCTCGACCTCCTCGAGAGGCACCGGCTCCGCGGCGGGGACCAGGGACAGGAGGGCCCGCAGGGTGTGGGGCCTGCCTTCGTCGTCCACCAGGCGGGTATATTCCTGGAACTTCTGATAACTTCCCTCCCGGACCGCCTGCTGGAGCAGGATGATGGTCTGGGGGCTGTAGAGATGGTCCTCCTTGTCTGTGCCGCTGCGCAGGGAGTGGAAGCCCAGGGAATCCAGGCTCGTGTCCGTGGGCAGTCCCAGCGGATCGAAGGCGCGGTCGTGGCGGAACTCCACGTCCTCCCCGATCTCCCGGATGCCGACGCCGCCCACCCGGGACACGGTCCCGGTGAAGTAGCGGTCGATCACCTCCTGTCCCAGCCCGACCGCCTCGAAGATCCTTGCGGACTGATAGGACTGGATCGTGGAGATGCCCATTTTGGCGGCGATCTTGGTGACGCCGGAGAGCAGGGCCTTGTTATAGTCCTCCACCGCTGTGTAGGGATCCTTGTCCAGAAGTCCCATGCTGATCATCTCGTGGATGCATTCGTGGGCCAGATAGGGCTGGACCGCCCGCACGCCGAAGCCGAGGAGCATGGCCATGTGGTGCACTTCCCGGGGCTCGCCGCTCTCCAGGATGAGGGAGACGCGGGTCCTTTTTCTCGTGCGGACCAGGTGCTGCTCCACGGAGGAGACGGCCAGCAGGGACGGGATCGGCATGTGGTTCTCGTCCACGCCCCGGTCGGACAGGATGATGATGTTGTGGCCCTCTCCTGCCGCCCGGTCCACCTGCACGTTGAGCTGGTCCAGGGCGTGCTCCAGGGAGGTGTTCTTGTAGTAGAGGAGCGGCACAGTGGCGCAGGAGAAACCCTCCCGGTCCAGTGCGCGGATCTTGAGGAGATCCGTCACGGTCAGGATGGGGTTGTTGATCTCCAGCACACGGCAGTTGCCGCTGCAGGGATTGAGCAGGTCGCCGTCCGAGCCCACGTAGACGGTCGTGTCGGTCACGACTTTCTCCCGCAGAGAATCGATGGGCGGATTGGTCACCTGGGCAAAAAGCTGCTTGAAATAACAGAACAGCAGCTGGTGGTGGTCCGAGAGCATGGCCAGGGGCACGTCGTGGCCCATGGAGACCGTGGGTTCCACACCGTTCTCGGCCATGGGCAGGAGCTGGTCCCGCACGTCCTCGTAGGTGTAGCCGAAGGCCTTGTAGAGGCGGTCCCGCTGGCTCTGCGGATGGTCCGCGACCCGGTGGTTGGGGATGGGGAGCCTGGACAGATGCAGGAGGGAGGCGTCCAGCCACTCGCCGTAGGGCAGCGCCCGGGCGTACCGGTGCTTACATTCCTCGTCGGAGATGATCCGGCCTGCCTTTGTATCGACCAGGAGGATCCGGCCGGGCTCCAGACGGGCCTTCTTCACGATGTGGTCCGCCGGGATGTCCAGGACGCCCACCTCGGAGGCCAGGATCAGGCGGTCGTCGTCCGTCACGTAGTAGCGGGACGGACGCAGGCCGTTGCGGTCCAGGGTCGCGCCGAGGAGCTCGCCGTCCGTAAACAGGATGGCTGCCGGGCCGTCCCAGGGCTCCATCATGGTGGCGTAGTAGTGGTAGAAATCTTTTTCCTGCCGGCGCATGAAGCCGTTGTTTTTCCAGGGCTCGGGAATGGTGATCATCATCGCCAGGGGCAGGTCCATCCCGTTCATGTAGAGGAACTCCAGCGTGTTGTCCAGCATGGCGGAGTCGGAGCCGGAGGCCGTGATGACCGGGTAGATCTTGTCCACGTCCTGCGCGGGAAAAGCGCTGGACATGGTCTCCTCGCGGGCCAGCATCCTGTCGGCGTTGCCGCGGATCGTATTGATCTCGCCGTTGTGGGCGATCATCCGGTAGGGATGGGCGCGCTCCCAGGAGGGCAGCGTATTGGTCGAGAAGCGGGAGTGCACGATCGCGACGGCGCTCTCGTAGAGGGGACTGCGCAGGTCGTCGTAGAAGCGCCGCAGCTGTCCCACCAGGAACATGCCCTTGTAGACGATGGTCCTGGACGAGAGGGAGCAGATATAGGTGTCCTCGGAGCTCTGCTCGAACTCGCGCCGCACCACGTAAAGGCGCTTGTCGAAGGCGATGCCCCTCTCCACGCCGGCCGGTCTGCCCAGGAAGCACTGCCGGATACAGGGCATGCAGTCCACCGCCCGCTGTCCCAGGATCTCCGGGTGCACAGGCACGTCCCGCCAACCCAGAACCGGCAGTCCCGCCTTGGCAGCGATCACCTCGAACATGCGCACGGCAAAAGTCCTGCGCATCACATCCTGCGGGAGGAAGAACATCCCCACGCCGTAATCGCCCTCTTCCCCCGCCTCGATCCCGCACTCGCGGGCCGCTGCGGAGAAGAACTTCCCGCTGATCTGCAGCAGGATCCCCACGCCGTCGCCCACTTCCCCGGTGGCGTCCTTACCGGCCCGGTGCTCCAGCTTCTCCACGATGGACAGCGCGTCATCGATGACCCTGCCGTCCCTCCGGCCGTCGATATTCACGACCGCGCCGATTCCGCAGGCGTCATGATCCATGGGCTGATACTGATATTCAGGATATTCGTACTGTGCACTCTGATCTCTCATTGTTGCAACTCCTCAGCTCACACAGGCAGCTCACACAGGCAGCTCGCTCACACAGGGGACGGTTCTCTGTGTGAGCCAGCAAATATGCGGCTTCGCAACGCATTCGCAGCTACGTTCACACAGAGAACCGTCCCCTGTGTGAGGCCCTCACCGCAGTGAGAAAAGGATATCCCCATACGTCGGATACGGAAGGAAGGAATCAGGGATCTTGCGCTCGGCGGCGTCGACCACGGCGCGCAGCGCCTCCATATCCTTCAGGACCGTCTCCTCGTAGAAGGCTGCCTGGGCGAGGCCGTCGCCGATCTGCTCCGCCCGGCGGGTGTCGTCGGCCAGCTTCTGCAGGCAGGCCTGCATGGAGGCCGCGTCCGCGGACAGCTCCCGGATGAGAGACTCCTCGAGGGACATCCCGGCGTCGGGAACGAGGGCCTTCTTGAGGGAAGCTTCCTGGGTCAGTTCCTTCAGATAGCTGACCAGGCCCGCCGTGAAGTCCTTGCGGACCATCTCCTGAAGGGTCAGGGACTCGATGTGGACGGTCTTGGAGTAGTTCTCCAGCAGGATCTCGTAGCGGGAGTAGATCTCCTCCTTCGAGAAGATTCCATGCCCGGTGAAAAGAGCGATGCTCTTGTCGCTGATCCAGCGGGGCATGGCCTCCGGGAGCGAACGCAGGTTGTCGAGTCCTCTGCGCTGGGCCTCTTCGACCCACTCGTCGGTGTAGCCGTTGCCGTTGAAGAGGATCCGCTTGTGGGCGACCAGCTCCTCCCGGATGTACTGATGCACCGCCTGGTCCAGTTCCTCCGCCGGCACGCCTTCCAAGGCGTCCGCTGTCCTGCGCAGGGTCTCCGCCACAGCGGTGTTCAGGACGATGTTGGCGTTGGCGACGGAGATGGAGGATCCGGGCATCCGGAACTCAAACTTGTTGCCGGTAAAGGCAAACGGCGACGTCCTGTTGCGGTCCGTGTTGTCCCTGGTAAAATGCGGCAGGATCCTGGCCCCTGTCTCCATCTGGATCTTCCCCGCTTCGTGGAAGGCCGAGCCGTCCTCGATGCTCTGCAGGACCCCCGCCAGCTCATCGCCCACGAACATGGAGATGATGGCGGGCGGTGCCTCGTTGCCGCCGAGCCGGTGGTCGTTGCCGGCCGTCGCGACCGACACGCGCAGGATGTCGGCGTACTCGTCCACCGCCGCGATGACCGCCGTCAGGAACACGAGAAAACGCACATTCTGCGAAGGATGATGGCCGGGATCGAGGAGGTTCTCCCCCTTGCTGGTGGAGATCGACCAGTTGTTGTGCTTGCCCGACCCGTTGATCCCTTCAAAGGGCTTCTCGTGCAGCAGGCAGGCCAGGTCCATGCGGTCCGCGACCTTCTTCATCACTTCCATGGTCAGCTGGTTGTGATCCACGGCAATGTTGGTCGTCTCGAAGACCGGTGCCAGCTCATGCTGGGAAGGCGCGACCTCGTTGTGCTTGGTCTTGGCGGGAATGCCGAGCTTCCAGAGCTCCTCCTCCAGCTCGTGCATGTAGGCGGCCACCTTGGGCTTGATCACGCCGAAATAGTGGTCCTCCATCTCCTGCCCCTTGGGGGCCGGCGCGCCCAGAAGCGTGCGTCCGGTGAAAAGCAGGTCCTTCCGCCTCTTGTAGTCTTCCTTGTCAATGAGGAAGTACTCCTGCTCCGAGCCCACGGTGGTCTGGACCCTGGTCACGTCCGTCTCGCCCAGGATCCTGAGCACGCGAACGGCCTGTTTGCTCAGCGCCTCCATGGAGCGCAGGAGCGGGGTCTTTTTGTCCAGAGCCTCCCCGCCGTAGGAGAGGAAGACGGTCGGGATGTAGAGCGACCCGTCCTTGATAAAAGCAGGCGACGACGGATCCCAGCCGGTATAGCCTCTGGCCTCGAAGGTCGCCCGCAGGCCGCCGGAGGGGAAACTTGATGCGTCCGGCTCGCCCTTGACCAGCTCCTTGCCGGAGAACTCCATGAGCACCGTGCCGTCCGGCTCCGGGGAGAGGAAGCCGTCGTGCTTCTCCGCCGTCAGGCCGGTCATGGGCTGGAACCAGTGGGTGAAGTGGGTCGCGCCGTTCTCGATCGCCCACTCCTTCATGACGGAGGCCACGGTATTGGCGACGTCCAGCTCCAGGTGCGTGCCATTTGCGATGGTCTTGTGCACCGCTTTATAGATGTCCTTGGGCAGGCGCTCGCGCATCACGCGCTCGCTGAACACAAGGCTTCCGTAGAGTTCCGGGACCGATTTCTGTTCTTTCATCTCTTCTCTCCTCCTTATCCTATGGCCTGCGGCAGCAACAATGGGCACCAGAGCTCGTTATTCACTGTGAGCCCATTGTGCTCCGCGCAAATTCTTTTTAACATACGTATTTTTGCGGGTCAACGATTCGTCTATACAGAAAACATATGGCTGACCGCAGGTATTCGGTATGCCTGTTTTATTGTTTTTGGGCCGTCCGGGTGGCATTCTTTTTAAGAAATAAAAAAGGCCCGCGCGGAAGCAGTCATGCATCACACATGCAGTGCTGCGGTGTCCGCGCGGACAGCCGGAAAGGAAATCTCTATGTGTTCAATACTCGCCTGCAGACGCACTTCTCTTTCGGAAGAGACCTTTGCCGCCCTCCTGGCCAGGACCGCCTCCCGCGGCCCGGATGCCTCCCGGATCCTGCATGTTCCCTGCGGGATCCTGGGCTTCAACCGCCTGTCCATCATGGGACTGACGGAGGAAGGCATGCAGCCCTTCGTGCGCGGTCAGAATGCAGTCGTGTGCAACGGCGAGCTCTACGGCTTCCGCCCTCTCAGGACCTATCTGGAGGGGCTGGGCTATACTTTTGCCAGTGACAGCGACTGCGAGATCCTCCTGCCCCTCTACGAGCGCCTGGGGTGCGCCATGTTCCCGCTTCTGGACGCGGAGTTCGCTCTGGTGATCAGTGACGGCAGCACCGACAGCCTCGTCGCGGCCCGCGACCCGATCGGCATCCGGCCGCTCTACTACGGCTATGATGAGACAGGCGCCATCTGGTTCGCCTCCGAGCCCAGGAGCCTGGTGGGCGTCTGCGGCGAGATCCTGCCCTTCCCGCCCGGTCATTATTACAAGGACGGTGCCTTCACCTGCTACTGTGCCCCCGCCGAGCCGGCAGGGCCTGTGATCGACGCCGGTCTCGATGAGATCTGCGCCGGCATCCGCAGCCGGCTCCTGAAAGGCATCGAAAAAAGGCTCGATGCCGACGCCCCGGTAGGTTTTCTCCTCTCGGGCGGCCTCGACTCCTCCCTGGTCTGCGGTGCAGCGGCCCGGATGCTGGACAGACCGCTGCAGACTTTTTCCATAGGAATGGACATTGATGCCATCGATCTGCGCTACGCCCGCAAAGTAGCGGACTATATCGGCAGCGACCACCATGAGGTCATCATCTCCGAACAGGACGTCCTGGAGGCGGTCGAACCGGTCATCGCCGCGCTCGGCACCTACGACATCACCACCGTCCGCGCGTCCATCGGCATGTACCTGGTGTGCAAGTGGATCCACGAGAACACCGACGTCCGCGTGATCCTGACCGGCGAGATCTCCGACGAGCTCTTCGGTTACAAGTACACAGACTTTGCCCCTTCTGCGGAGGCTTTTCAGGAGGAGGCCCGGAAGCGCATCCGCGAGATCCACATGTACGATGTCCTGCGGGCGGACCGCTGTATCAGCGTCCACTCCCTGGAGGCGCGCGTGCCCTTCGGCGATCTCGACTTCGTCGACTACGTGATGCGGATCGACCCGGCGCTGAAGATGAACCGGTACGGGATCGGCAAATACCTCCTGCGCCGCGCCTTCGAAAAAGACGCGCTGATCCCCCGGGAGATCCTCATGCGCGAGAAAGCCGCCTTCTCCGACGCCGTCGGCCACTCCCTGCGCGACGACCTCATGGCGTACGCGGAGCGCACTTATAACGACGGGGAATTTCAGGCGCGCTGTGCCCGCTATGACCATGCCCGCCCCTTCACGAAGGAGTCCCTCCTCTACCGCGAGATCTTCGAGAAGTACTACCCCGGCCAGTCACAGATGATCCCGGACTTCTGGATGCCCAACCGCAGCTGGGACGGCTGCGATGTGGATGACCCGTCCGCCCGCGTCCTCGCCAACTACGGCGCGAGCGGCCAGTGACCGCAAGACCGCGCAGGGGACGGTTCTCTGCGCGGCGTGTATACAATCCGCGCAGGGGACGGTTCTCTGCGCGGCGTGTATACAATCCGCGCAGAGAACCGTCCCCTGCGCGGTCTTGCGATGTTACAGCATCTCTGCCCCTTCGGGGATCTCAAAGACCGGTTCTTTCACGCGGTAGCGGTCCCCGTGGATCCGGTCCTCTTCCATGAAGTCCTCTACGAACTCCAGGAACGCCTGTACCAGTCCGCGGGGCGGGGCGCTTCTCTCCCAGGTGCAGAAGTATTCAATGTATTTGGCAGGCTCCGTGATCACCCGCGTGGCGATATGCGGATTGGGCGTGTAAGTCCCCTGCGGGAAAATACTGATTCCCGCCCCCTGCTCGGCGAGGGCGACGGCGTCCACGTAGCTGGACAGTGTGCACAGGATCTGCGGCTGGACGCCGATGTCGCTGAACCAGCGGCGGACCGCCTCGATCCGCGACGGACGGTCGGGAATGATCAGGGGCTCACCCTCCAGTTTTCTCAGCGGCAGCTCGCAGCCGGACTCCTGCGTCAGCGGATGCCCTGCCGGCAGGATCGCCACCCAGGGTTCTCTGCCGACACTGATCCCTTCCAGCTGCTCCGCGTCATACGGCGCAGCGATCACCGCGATGTCGATCAATCCCCGGTGCAGCTGCTCCGCCACTTCGTCGCTGCTTCCGTTCCAGAGGGAGAACTCCACCAGCGGAAACTCCTCCCGGAAGCCGGCGATCCAACGGGCAGTGAGATAAGGCGCACGCCCCTCCACCTGTCCGATCCGGATCTTCCCCGTCATCTCCTTGTCCAGCGATCGCAGTTCCTCCCGGGTGTCCTGCACCAGTTTCAGGATCTGCTCGGACCTCTTGAACAGGACCATGCCGGCGTCCGTCAGCTGCAGCCGGCGTCTGCCGCGGATGAACAGCTGAACGCCCAGGTCCTCCTCCAGCTGCCGGATCTGCGCGGAGAGCGGCGGCTGGCTGATGTGAAGCTTGCGGGCGGCGTGTGTGATGTTCTGCTCCCTGGCAACCGTGTAGAAATACTGAAGCGTCTTGAAATCCATAAAAAGCCTCTTTTCACAAACACTTCTGCGTTTAAAGGTATTGTATACCCTGCGCTGTCCCTACGCCAATCGTTTGGATCGCGCCTTACCATATGAAAAAGCTATGATAAAGGATCCGGGATCCCTATAGCCGGTTTCTGGTCTTTCCGGTGCGGCAGCGTATAATAGACTGTGTTTTAGGAAGGAATTCCGCTGTACAGGAGGTGCATGAGATGGCAGTGAAGTATGTTTTTGTCACCGGCGGTGTTGTTTCCGGGCTGGGAAAGGGCATCACGGCGGCCTCACTCGGCCGGCTCCTGAAAGCCCGCGGCTACCGTGTCACCATGCAGAAATTCGACCCTTACATCAACATGGATCCGGGCACCATGAATCCGATCCAGCACGGTGAAGTTTTCGTGACGGACGACGGGACGGAGACGGACCTGGATCTGGGGCACTATGAGCGTTTTATCGACGAAAGCATGGATCGGGGCAGCAACGTGACCACCGGCAAAGTCTACTGGACCGTCCTCAACAAAGAGCGGCACGGCGATTACGGCGGCGGGACCGTGCAGGTCATTCCCCACATCACCGATGAGATCAAACGTCGCTTCTACCGCAGCGCCGGCCCGGAGACCACCATCGCGATCATCGAGGTCGGCGGCACCATCGGGGACATCGAGAGCCAGCCTTTTCTCGAAGCCATCCGCCAGTTCCGCGCGGAGGTGGGCCGCGAGAATGCCATTCTCCTCCTGGTCACCCTCATCCCCTACCTGCGCTGCAGCCAGGAGCTCAAGACCAAGCCGACCCAGATGGCCGTCAAATCCATGCAGGGCATGGGACTGCAACCGGATATCCTGATCTGCCGGAGCGAGCAGCCTCTGCCCCGCAGCATGAAGGAGAAGATCGCCCTCTTCTGCAACGTCACACCCGGCCACGTCATCGAGAACCTGGACATGGACTCCCTCTATGAAGTCCCTCTGGCCATGGAGCGGGAGAACCTCGCTCCCGCCGTCTGTCACCTTCTGAACCTGGAGTGCCCGGCGCCGGATCTCGATGACTGGAAGACCATGGTGGACGCTCTGAAGCATCCGAAACAGCGTGTGACCGTTGCCCTCGTCGGCAAGTACACCCAGCTCCACGATGCCTACCTCAGTGTGGCGGAGGCCCTCCGGCACGGCGGCGCGCCTACTTATTCGGATGTACACATCGACTGGGTGGATTCGGAGACTCTCACGGACGAAAACACTGCGCAGCGCCTCGGCAGCGCGGACGCCATCCTCGTCCCCGGCGGCTTCGGAGACCGCGGCATTGACGGCATGCTGCGTGCGATCCGTTACGCCCGCGAGAACCGCGTTCCTTTTCTGGGTCTGTGTCTGGGCATGCAGCTGTCCATCGTGGAATATGCGCGGGATGTGCTCGGCCTCTCCGACGCGCACAGCATCGAGTTCGCGCCGGATACCGCACATCCCGTGGTCGCGCTCCTGCCCGGTCAGGAGCAGATCCGCGACCTGGGCGGAACGCTCCGCCTCGGTGCCTTCCCTTGCTGCCTCTCGGAGAACAGCCTCGCGCGGTCTCTGTACGGAACACCGCAGATCGAGGAACGTCACCGGCACCGCTACGAGGTAAACAACGACTACCGGCAGGTCCTCTCGGAGAGCGGTCTGATCTTCAGCGGGATCTCCCCCGACGGCCGGATCGCGGAAATGTGCGAACTGCCCTCTGACATACATCCCTTCTTCATCGCCACACAGGCACACCCGGAGTTCAAATCGAGGCCCAATCGCCCCCACCCCCTCTTCCGGGGCCTGGTGGAAGCCGCGCAGGAAAGCCGCGCAGGGGACGGTTCTCCGTGCGGTCTTCGATAATTAAAAACCGCGCAGGGGATGTTTCTCTGCGCGGTCTCCGGTATCTTAAAGCCACGCAGAGGACCGTCCCCTGCGTGGTTTTCTGCGTAGTTTCACCTGTGCGAGGGCTGCTTCGTGTGCTGCCTTCTCGAAAGGCACTGCAAGCGGTGCGAGCGAAGCTTCTCCATACCGCCTCTGCAGCGCCGTCTCCAGAATGCGGTCGCAGAAAGCCGGATTCTTCGGCAGGACCGGCCCGTGACTGTAGGTGCCGAAAACATTATGATATCTGACGCCCTCCGTTCCATCCTCTCCGTTGTTTCCATAGCCGCGTAGCACTGTCCCCAGGGGTTCCACGCCGGGGCCCAGCATGGTACGGCCGCTGTGATTCTCGAATCCGACCACCGTGCTGCCCCCTGACGTCTCACTCAGCGAAAAGGCATAGTTGCCGATCATCCGCCTCCGCGCACCGACCGTGTGAAAATCGATCGCCCCGAGAAAAGGACAGCGCATACCATCAGCCGTCTCATAATAATGTCCCATCATCTGATAGCCGCCGCAGATACAGAGGAAGGTCCGTCCATCCTCCACGGCGGCTTTCAGTTCCTCCTTTTTTCCCTTCCGAAGGTCTTCCAGCAGCACTTCCTGCTCAAAATCCTGCCCCCCTCCGATGAAAAAAAGATCATACCGTGTGAGATCCGCCGTCTCCCCGATGCGGAGCGGCATGATCTCACACGCAATGCCCCTGTCTTCAAGCCTTTTTCGCATGCACAGAATGTTCCCCCGATCGCCGTAGAGGTTCAGCACATCCGGATAGAGATGACAGATCCTGAGTTTCATTCTGTTCCTCCTTTCCCGGACCGGCTGGCGCAGACCTGTCCGCCTGTTCCCTCTTCCTGCCGTTCGCTGTTCTCCCAGAACGCCCGTTTTCCGCTGCGCCTGCGCAGCGTCTCGCGCAGCTGCAGCATGACCGTATAATTGACCAGGATCAGGACCGGTTCCTCCGGCGCGCCGGCCTCTCCCGGCTCCCTGCGTTCTCTCTGTTCTCCGCCCCGCTCTATCTGTTCCAGAAGTTCCTTCTCCTCTTTGACCATCCGGATCTTCCCCGCCGGCATCCCCGCATAGACCATGCGCAGGCACATGTCCTCCGCCCGGTCCCCGGTCACCAGGCACTCCGTGATGCCGGGATCCGACGCGATCTTCTCGAAGTCCGCATCCCAGATCCAGGAAATATCATGTCCGTCCGCTGTGCGGTCATTGAGTCCGAGCGCCAGCCGATAAGGTTCCGCATAGCCCTCCAGATATGAGAGCGCCTGGTCGCAGCCGGCCGGATTCTTGGCCAGGATCATCCGCACCTGCCGACCGGATACGTCAAAGCGCTCCATGCGTCCGAAACTTCCTTCCGCCAGCGGCAGCGTCTGCAGGATCTCTTCCGCCGGCAGCCCTGCAGCCTGCCAGGCGCATACTGCTCCCGCGGCATTATAGACGTTATAAAGCGCCGGTAGACCGATCCGGACCTCCTGCCGCTTCGTATTTCCCGCCGCCTGCTCCGCGTCCGCTGTCCGCATCCGTACTGTCACACTGTCCGCATCCGCGGCGAGGACCTCCGTGACCTCCGTTTCCGGACGTACTCTCTTATACCCGCACTCCGGACAGAAAAAGCCTCCAAGATGCGCAAAAGTATGATACCTGTATTCGTATCGTGCGCCGCAGCGGATACAGTATTGGGCGTCGGCGTTCTCACTGATCCGGTCCTGTGCTGTCAGCGGACCGAGTCCGAAGCGGCGGATCCGAAACCTTTTCCCCTGCAGCACAGGCCCTGTTGAGGACGCCGCCGGCGATTCCGCCAAAGAGGATACAAGAGAATCATCTGCATTCAGGCAGACCGTGCATCTGTCTCCGGAATCCGCCGCCGGAATACCGGCCCGGATCCTGTCCAGCGTCTGCATGACTTCCCCGTACCTGTCGAGCTGGTCTCTGAACAGGTTGGTCACCAGAATCACCCTCGGATGCAGGAGCGGCACCGCCTGCCGCAGAGCGCCTTCGTCGCACTCCACCACTGCCCAGCGCCGCCGAGGTCTTCCGTGCAGGTCTGTATCGCAGGCGAACTCCGCTGTGATCCCGCTCAGAAGATTCGCTCCGGAACTGTTGATGAGGACATCCCTGCCGCTCTCTGCAAGAGCCTGCGCCAGGATACCGGCTGTGGTCGTTTTGCCGTTGGTCCCGGTCACCACAAAGATCTCCATGCCATCCGACACGGTTTCCAGGACTTTCGGGGAGAGAAACAGGGCTGCTTTCCCGGGCAGAGCCGTCCCGCCCCGGCCCAGAAGCCTGAGTCCTGCGCGCACAGCTTTGCAGACAGTGACAGCGGTCAGATCTCTGAGGCTTGTCGGCGTCTGACGGTATGGTCCTGTCTTCTGCTCCTTCCTGCGCACTCTGCTCTCCTCCTTTCTGTACTGATGCTACTATACTTCATAGAACACCGGCAGAGTCATATGATTTCCGTATGGTATATCATATGCAAGACCGCGCCGGGGACGGTTCCCGGTGCGGTCCACAATATTTAAAAGCCGCGCGGAGAACCGTCCCCGGCGCGGTCCCCCGTGTTCTTGTCCCCCTCCGCATTCCATTGTATTCTGGATAAGAAGAATCCGCACCATCCATACGAGGAGATCAGAACTATGAAATGGGGAATCTGTGCCACCGGCACCATCGCGCGCAAGTTTGCCTCTACCATCCGGGAAATGGCCGCGGAGGGGGAGCAGCTCGTCTCCGTCGGCTCGAGGAGCGCGCAGAGCGCGGACGCCTTCGCCGCCGCGTTCGGGATCCCCCGCGCATACGGTTCTTATGAGGAGCTGTTCGCGGACCCGGACACGGAAGCTGTATACATCGCGACACCCAACAGCCTGCACTATGAGAACACAAAAGCTGCGCTGGAAGCGGGCAGACATGTCCTCTGCGAGAAGCCTTTCACGCTGACGGCTGCGCAGGCGGAGGCGCTGTACGCGCTCGCCCGCGAGAAGGGGCTCTTCCTGATGGAAGCGCTCTGGATTCGGCATCTGCCGCTCTATGAGAAGCTGGACGCCTTGCTTGCGGAAGGGGTCCTGGGAGAGATCACCGACATCACCTGCGACTACGGTTTCATCGCCTCCGGCGCGCGGCGGGAGCGCAAGTTCGTCTCCCGGCTGGGCGGCGGCGCCCTGCTCGATATCGGGATCTACACGATCGGGTTCGCGGACCTGGTCATGAAGGAGGCCCCCGACAGCTTCACGTCGACGGTCCACTTCAGCGAGTACGGGACCGACGACGACAGCCGGATCTGCCTGCAGTATCCCGGCGGAAGGTCCGCCGTCTGCGTCCAGACGATCGGCCGGGAGCTCCCGCGGCACGCCCACGTCCGCGGCACGAAGGGCGAGATCTTCCTGCCCGATTTCCAGGCCGCCGAGACCATGGAGCTGCGCCTCACCGGCCAGGAACCGGAAGTGATCGACGCGCCTTTTGACATCAACGGCTTTGAGTACCAGATCCGGGAGGCGTCCCGCTGCGTCTCCGCCGGCCGGTGCGCCAGCACCCGCTACACTCCGGACCAGAGCATCGCCCTGATGCGCCAGCTTGAAAAGATCCGGAAGGACTGGGGCATGGTTTTCTCCTGCGAGGAAAAGTAAGCATCAACAGCACGTCCCCCTCCCTCTGGACGCTGACCTGGAACCAGATCTACCAGACGATCGCCGCCGCCCTCGGGCACGAGCTCAAGCCCTATCACGTCGCCTCCGACTATCTGATCGATGCCGGCAGACGCGCCGGCTATGATTTTGAGGGCAACCTCAACGGGGACAAAGGCGTCTCCGTCGTTTTCGACAACACGAAGCTCAAGCGCTTCGTCCCGCAGATGGCGACCACCGTCCGCTTCGACCAGGGCGTCCGGATCGCGCTGGACCATATCCTGACCCATCCCGAACTCCAGGTCCCGGATCCGGCTTTTGACGCCTGGTGCGACCGCGTGATCGCGGCGCTGGAAGCTTCCAAAAATGCCATATAAACTTACAGGGGCTGTCGAAAGACAGCCCCTGCGTGTTATAGTGATCTCGATCTGAAGCTCGACTTGTATTTATAGACACCGGACATATCTGCTCTCAGAAAGGACACCCCATGATCTACACCGACATGACCCGCAAGGCTATCCTCCTGATCTTCGACCGACACGCCGGCCAGCTCGACAAATCCGGCATCCCCTACGTCACCCATCCCCTGCACGTGGCGGAGTCCATGACCGACGAGGACTCCACCTGCGCCGCCCTCCTGCACGATATCGTGGAGGACACCGGCATGACATTTGAGGAGCTCCGGTCGATGGGCTTCAGCGAGCGGGTCGTCAATGCCCTGCGCTATCTCACCCATGAGGACGGCGTGGATTACTACGACTACGTCCGCCACATCGCGGAGAACCCGCTGGCCCTGCAGGTCAAGCTGGCCGACCTGCGCCACAACGCCGACCTCACCCGCCTGACGACCGTGACCGAAAAGGACCTGCGTCGTGCGGAAAAATACCGCAGGTGCATCGCCTACCTGGAAGACGTCAGGGACGGCCGGGATCGGGCCTCACACAGGGGACGGTTCCTTGTGTGAACCGCAGTTCATCGCACACAAAAAACGGCCTCCCGTCTGGGCTGGCGGTGCCTCACACAGAGAACCGTCCCCTATGTGAGCAATCGTTCGTATGCAAAAAATGACTTGCCATTTGACTGCCGTCTGGGACCTCGCAGCGGCAGTCAAATGGCAAGTTTATATCTTTATGAGGCATCTTGCTGTTTGACTGCCGTCAGGCACCTCCTGGCGGCAGTCAAATGGCAAGTCTATAACTTTATGAAGCTTCTTGCTGTTTGATTGCCGTCTGGAGCCTCGCAGCGGCAGCCAAATGGCAAGTCTATATCTTTATGGAGCATCTTGCTGTTTGACTGCCGTCTGAA
>DFIR01000035.1:4456-5675 GCA_002372815.1 Lachnospiraceae bacterium UBA3692 | reverse complement strand
TCATGGAAAAGCCGGCATAATCACCAATCGTGCCCTCCGTGCGGACAGCCTTGAGGCCTGCGCAGGCTGCGATCAGAGCGGTACCGGCCTCCTTCCTGTCGGTGAACTCTTTTCCGCCGATGGTCATGGTAAAGCTGTCTTTGTCGCTGTCCTTGTCTTTTTCCTGCTGTGCCTGCAGCGTCTTTACTGCCGCCAGGTCGGACTGCAGGCCGCCGATCCGCTCCTTGACAGCGGTGATCTGCATGGGATAGGTGCGGGCGATATCGGACTCAAGACGGTAGTGTTCGTTGGTGTGGTTGGCCTTGAGGAGCTTGAGGCGGCTGACCTGGATGTCGAGGTCCATCTTTTCCTTGATGGCGGGATTGCCGGTGGCCAGGGCCTTGATCTCCGCATAGGAGAGGGCTGTGTCGTCCACGTCCTCGCAGGAGCGCACGGGCGACTTGGAGGTCATGATCTGGGAGATGAATTTCTGCTTCTGCTCCAGGATCTGCCACATGTAGGAATCGAAGCTTGCTTCCGTGACATAGCGGTAGATCTGGACTTTCGGGTTCCGGTTGCCCTGTCGGAGGATCCTGCCTTCCTGCTGTTCGAGGTCGGAGGGCTTCCAGGGGCAGTCGAGGTGGTGCAGGGCGATGAGCCTGTCCTGCACGTTGGTGCCGGCGCCCAGCTTGGGGGTGGATCCCATCAGGATCCGGACCTGGCCGGACCGGACTTTAGCAAATAATTCCTCCTTTCTGGTCTCTGTGTTGGCTTCATGGATGAAGGCGACCTCCTCCTTCGGGATACCCTTTGCGACAAGCTTGTCACGGATGTCATCGTAGACATTGAAGGATCCGTCACCTTTTGGAGTGGAAAGGTCACAGAAGCAGAGCTGGGTGGACCGGTCCTTTTCCGTGTCCTTCCAGATCCTGAACATATTCTCGACACAGCGGTTGACCTTACTGCCGGGATCGTCCGGCAGCATGGGATTGATCAGGCGCTGGTCCAGGGCACATTTGCGTCCGTCGTTGGTGATCTTGAGCATGTTGTCCTCGGTGGGCTGGACCTTGCCGGCTCGGACAGCTTCTGCACGGTCCGCAAAGGTGGAAACGAGTTCTTTCTGCTCTTCACTGGGTTTCAGGACTTCGTTGATGTACTCCGCCTCTGGGACGGGCAGGTCCAGCATGTCGGAGGTCTGGATATCGGCACATTCCTTGAAAAGGGTGATCAGCTCCGGGAG
>DFIR01000035.1:2572-4384 GCA_002372815.1 Lachnospiraceae bacterium UBA3692 | reverse complement strand
TCGCGAAGCGGGTCTTGGCGCGGTAGCCGGTGCCTTCCGGGGCCAGCTCGATGGCAGTGACGGTCTCTCCAAAGGCGGCGGCCCAGGAGTCGAAATGTCCCATGCCCAGCTTCTGGAGGGTGCCGTACTGCAGGTAGCGCATGACGGTGTAGAGCTCCACCATGGAGTTGGAGACCGGTGTGCCGGTGGCGAAGGTGACGCCCTTGCCGCCGGTGATCTCGTCCAGGTACTGGCACTTCATGAACATGTCAGAGCACTTCTGCGCGTCGGACTGGGCGATGCCCGCCACGTTGCGCATCTTGGTATAGAAAAAGGCATTCTTGTAAAAGTGGCTCTCATCGACGAAGAGCCTGTCCACACCCAGCTGCTCGAAGGTCACGACATCGTCCTTGCGCTTCTGGTCATTGAGCTTTGCAAGGCGTATCTCCAGTGTCCGGCGGGTTTTCTCCATCTGCTTGATGGTGTAATTTTCCCCTCGTTCATATTTGAGCGCGGAGATGGCATCCTCGATATCATCGATCTGCCGCCGGATGGTCGCCACCTGACGCTCGCGGGACAGGGGGATGCGCTCAAACTGGCTGTGGCCGATGATAACTGCGTCGTAGTCACCGGTCGCGATGCGGGAGCAGAACTTTTTCCTGTTGGCAGGCTCAAAGTCTTTCTTCGTTGCGACAAGGATATTTGCCCCCGGATAGAGGCGAAGGAAATCACTTCCCCACTGCTCGATCAGGTGGTTGGGGACGACATAGAGACACTTCTGGGCAAGGCCCAGGCGTTTCGATTCCATGCCTGCGGCAATCATGAGGAATGTCTTGCCCGCACCTACGCAATGGGCGAGAAGCGTGTTGTCTCCGTACAGGATGTGGGCGGCTGCGTTCTTCTGGTGGTCCATCAGGGAGATTTCCGGCGTCATCCCGACAAAGCGGATATGGGAGCCATCATATTCTCTGGGACGGATGCTGTTGAATAATTCGTTGTACTTTTTACATAATGTCTCCCTTCTGTCGATGTCGCGGAAGATCCATTCCCTGAAGGCTTCCTTGATCATTTCCTGTTTCTGTTGGGCCAGCATGGTCTCCTTGCGGTTCAGGACCCGGCGGGAATTGCCCTCGGCATCCTCCACCACGTCATAGATTTTGGTGTCCCTGAGGTTCAGGGCATCCTCCAGGAGCTTATAGGCGTTGACGCGGGTGGTCCCGTAGGTGGAGGTGACACGGGGATTGCCGTAGCTGTCCCGGTTCTTGCCGGAGATGTTCCACTGGCCGTTGACCTCCGCATAGCGGACATCGATGTCCTTGCCCAGGAGGTACCAGGGAGTCTTGAAGGTCTCGCCCATAAACTCCGTGATATATTCGGGATCCACCCAGGTCGCGCCCAGGCGGACTTCGATCTCCGAGGCATCAAGGTCTTTGGGCTGGACATGCTCAAGTGCGCTGACATTGACCTGATATTCAGGGTGCTTTTGCGCAAATTCTTTAGCGGTTCGGAGCTTCTCCCTTACATTGCCGGAGAGGTATTCGTCCGCATTTTCATAACGGTCTGTCAGAGGATTTTTGAAAATGACACCAGTGAGTTCTTCTGTGATCTCGTCCTCCGTCTTGCCGGTGAGCTGAGCCATGTAGCCGAGGTCGACCCTGGCCTTTTCCCCGATGGAGAGGGCAAGGGCTTCCACGGCGGTGTCCACACTTGTGACCGGCTCCGGCCGGCGGATGGTGCGTTTGGTAAAGATGTCAGCCTTCCGGTCGAACTTTCCCTCCTCATCGAGGATCTCGAGGGAGGCCAGGAGACAGTAGCTGGAATCCTGGGAAAAGG
>DFIR01000035.1:0-2346 GCA_002372815.1 Lachnospiraceae bacterium UBA3692 | reverse complement strand
CCGCCGTTGTCGCGGGAAGCTCCATCCGGTTCATGCGGGAGTTCTCACGGTAGTAGACATGCCCGTCGATGTTTGTGAAGCTGAAGTTTTTTACAGAAGGGTCTGCGGGAATCGAGAGATCTTCGTCCTCCAGCTCGGAGTCCGTCACTTCCGGGGCAGTGATTTCGCCGTGGATATGGTTCATGGCTTCCCGGAGCTGGTCCGCGAGGACGTCCCCTTCGACGGGTTTTACCGTGACTTCCTGCCTGCCGTACTGGGTGCTCTCCATCGTGAGCTCGCCCAGGACCATTTCGGGATGATCTTTAAAGTAGCTGTTGATCGGATAGCCCTCGTTGGTCTCTGCGAGATGGACCCATTCGGGTTCTTCCAGAGACATGCGGTCCCTTTTCTGGAAAAAGAGGATGTCCGCCGCGACACCGGTATTGGCGTTGCGCATAAAAGCGTTATTGGGGAGGCGGACCGCGCCGAGCAGGTCGGCCCTGTGGGCGAGATACTTCCTGACTGATTCGTTCTGCTTGTCCATGGTCCCGCTGGAGGTGACGACAGCCACAACGCCGCCGGGACGGACGAGGTCGAGGGACTTTGCAATGAAATAATCGTGGATCAGGAAGTTGTGGCGGTCGTACCTTGCATCCACCACCTTGTACTGGCCGAAGGGTACGTTCCCGATCACGGCATCAAAAAAGCTGTCCGGGAAAGAGGTCGTCTCAAATCCCTGAACAGCGATGTTATTTTTCTGATATAGATTCTGTGCGATCCGACCGGAGACGGAATCGAGCTCAACGCCGTACATGCGCATGTCGGACATGCTCTCCGGAAGGAGGCCCATAAAGTTGCCGATACCGCAGGACGGCTCCAGCATGTTGCCGGAGGAGAGCCCCATCTGCTCCAGAGCACCGTACATGGCCTTGATCACGGTGGGGGAAGTGTAGAAGGCGTTGAGGGTGCTGGCCCTGGCCTCGCGGTATTCCTCCGTGCTCAGCGCCGCCTTGAGCTCCGCCACCTCGCCGTGCCAGTCACGGCTGTTCTCATCGAAGGCCTGGGGAATGCCGCCCCAGCCGACATAACGGGAGAGCCTTTCCTGTTCGTCAGGAGTGGCAAGACGGCCTTCCGCCTCCAAGGCCTTTAACGTATAGATGGCGTCCATGTTAGCGCGGAACTTCGCCTTGGGGCCGCCGGCGCCCAGGTCGTCGTCTGTGATGCGGAAGTTGTGAAGTTCGGGAGGCTGGATTACTGTTTCTGTCGGAGTCGGAGTCGAGGATTCAGACCCGAAAGGTCCATAAGGCTGACTGATGCTCTCCACCTCTCCCTCAGGAGTCAGGTCGATGATGACGTCGCGGAGGCCGGAATCAGGCCTTGCAGTTTCCTGTCCCCGGTCGATCTCCCGGGAAGCCGGGTTTACATTTTCTGTCCTGTTTCTGGGAGGTTTTGAAGCCTGAGGACCAGGCTCCTCCAAAGGAAGCAGATTGGCGGCCCTGATGGCGTTGATCTCTTCGATGCTGAGAGCCTCTCCGGTGATCTGACCGATCACGCCCTGGAAATGAGCGATGGTGTGGGCTTCCATTCGGGCCTGCATGTCCATGATGAGCTGCATCTGCTGGGGCGGATATTGCGGATTGCAGAGAGGTACAAGGTCATAGCCCTTCTCTGCCGCATCATAGAGAACATCCATCTGATCCGGAGAATAATCACCGTAGTCCGTGCCGGATTCCTGCAGGGCGTCAAAGACAGCCTGCTCGATCTCTTCCTCGCGGCGCTCGGATATCCGGTTGGTCTCCCGGGGTTCAGGTAGAGGCCTCCCTGGCACGGGTTCGGACGCGGATATCGGAGATGTCTCATTTTCAGACTCCATAGCCGGCTCTGCTGCAGAAACCGGAGCAGCCGGAGTCTCGACAGCAGGTCCGGCAGTCGAAACTGTTTCAGCTGGAGTATCGACAACAGGAATAGCAGTCGAAATCGTTTCAGCCGGAACTTCGACAACAGGTTCTTCATCCGGTATATCCTCATACTGCTCCTCATAAAAGGACCGGATATATTCAACCGATTCCGTTCTAAAGATGGGATAGCGGGCCTCTCTGGCCATGGTCATATCCTGGAGGGATACGGTACCGTTTGCAAAATCGACACTGTCGATCTGGTAGTCCCTGTCGGAGATCCGGATCCTGGCATTGATGGGGAGAAAATCCTCTCTGTAGACGCAGGCTGTCTCGTGGTGGGTCCCGTCCTCATTTTCACCCGCCAGATAGACGCTGTTTCCCCTGCTCCAGAGATACTGGAGCTCCGGCTGCCAGTGGTCGCTTGCAAAGCTGATCATGTCGACGGTGCCGGAAGGGAATTCTTTTTTTA
>DFIR01000042.1:22362-38602 GCA_002372815.1 Lachnospiraceae bacterium UBA3692 | reverse complement strand
TTCCAGGCGCTGATCAAGCTGGGACTCGTGCCCGGCGGCGCCGTGACGGGACAGAACGAGGATTCGCCGACGCTGACCTACAACACGGTGGGCAGGCACATCTCGAAGATGGTCTATACCAAGGTCGTGAGCAACAAGTCCCCCTGGCTCGCCGGCGCGGAGCTCGGCGGTGTCTACACCAACCCGGCTTCCCACGGTGAAGGCCGCTTCGTGGCGCCGCAGGCGTGGATCGACAGGCTCTTCGAGAACGGCCAGGTGGCCACGCAGTACTGCGATCCGGAGGGCAATCTCTCCATGGACGAGGAGTGGAACATCAACGGCTCCTTCGCGGCGATCGAGGGCATCACTTCCCCCGACGGCCGTGTGCTGGGCAAGATGGCCCACTGTGAGCGCCGCGGCAAGGGCGTCAATCTCAACATCACCGGCGAGCAGGATCTGCAGATCTTCGCGTCCGGCGTGCGGTACTTCTTATGACACCCTCGCAGGCGCCGAAGAAGAACTACCAGCGCGCGCTGGAGGAGATCCTGCGCGGACTGGATCCGGAGGCGGAGGCGCCGACGCTGCTGCTGCACAGCTGCTGCGGCCCGTGCTCCAGCTATGTGCTGGAGTACCTGCGGGAGTATTTCCGCATCACAGTGTTTTACTACAATCCGAATATTACAGAAGATGAAGAATACCGGAAGCGCCTGGCGGAGGAGCAGCGGCTGATCGCCGCCTACAACGCGCAGGTGGACGAAGGCGTCTTCGGGGATATGCACTCCACAGGGCGCGCGCACAGGATCGATATCCTGGAGGCGCCCTACGACCCGGAGATCTACCTGGAGCAGGTCCGGGGCATGGAGGACCTGCCGGAAGGCGGGGAGCGTTGCACGAAGTGCTTCGCCCTGCGCCTCAGGAAGACGGCGGAGACAGCTGCGGCGGTCGGAGCGGACTACTGCTCCACGACGCTGACCATCAGCCCGTTAAAGGACGCGCAGCGGCTCAACCGGATCGGGGAGGCCTGCGCGGCGCGCTGCGGCGTCAGATGGCTTCCGGGAGATTTTAAAAAGAAGGACGGATATAAGCGGTCGATCGAACTGTCGCGGATATTCGACCTATACAGACAGGACTACTGCGGCTGCGTCTTCTCGAAGCGGGAGCGCGAACGCGCGGACCGGGCGGCGGCAGGAACGGAAGGGACGGCAGATAGAATATGAAGAAGTTTCTGGATCTGATCTCCGGGGAGACGGAGGAGGCATTCGAAAAGGCGGGCTATGACCGGAGCCTGGGCAGGGTGACGGTCTCCAAGCGGCCGGATCTCTGTGAGTACCAGTGCAACGGTGCGATGGCCGGGGCGAAGAAGTATCACACGGCGCCGATGGTGATCGCGGAGGCGGTCGCCGGACAGCTCCGGGAGTGCCCGGTCTTCTCGGAGGTCTCCGCGGTGAAGCCCGGCTTCCTCAACCTGAAGCTCGACAGGGCCTTTATCAGCAGCTATCTCGAGGAGATGCGGACGGCCGACCGGTTCGGCATGCCCGCGCCGGAGAAGCCGCAGACCATCATCCTGGACTACGGCGGACCGAACATCGCCAAGCCGCTGCACGTCGGACACCTCCGCAGCGCGGTGATCGGCGAGTCCCTCAAGCGCATCATCCGCTATCACGGGGACAAGGTCATCGGGGACATCCACATGGGCGACTGGGGTCTGCAGATGGGCCTCGTGATCACGGAGCTGAAGAGACGGCAGCCGGAGCTGCCTTATTTCGACACTTCCTACACCGGGGACTATCCGGAGGAGGCGCCTTTCACCGTGTCCGAGCTGGAGGAGATCTATCCTTTCGCCAGCGGACGCTCCAAAGAGGACCCGGACTACTACGCCGAGGCGATGGAGAATACGCGCCGCCTGCAGGAAGGCGACCGGGGCCTGCGCGCGCTCTGGGAGAAGATCGTGGAAGTCTCCGTCGCGGACATGAAGAAGAACTACGAGAACCTCGACGTCTCCTTCGACCTCTGGCTCGGCGAGTCCAGCGTGCAGGACGAGATCCCGGGCATGGTGGAGGATATGCGCAGGGCGGGCACCGCTTATGAGAGCAGCGGCGCGCTCGTCGTCGACGTCGCCGAGGAGACGGATACGCGGGAGATGCCTCCCTGCATCATCCTGAAGTCCGACGGCGCCTCCCTCTATACGACGACGGACCTCGCCACCCTGAAGGTCCGGGAGGAGACCTATCATCCGGACCGGATCATCTACATCACGGACAAGCGGCAGGAGCTGCACTTCCAGCAGGTCTTCCGCGCCGCCCGCAAGTGCGGTCTGGTCGAGCCGGACGCGCAGCTGGTCCACATCGGCTTCGGCACGATGAACGGACGGGACGGCAAGCCCTTCAAGACCCGCGAAGGCGGTGTGATGCGCCTCTCCAGCCTGATCGCGGAGATCCGGGAGGAGATGCGCGCGAAGATCAGTGTGAACCCGGAGATCGGCCCGGAGGAGGCGGAGCAGACCGCCCGGCAGGTGGCGCTGGCGGCGCTCAAATACGGCGACCTGTCCAACCAGGCCTCCAAGGACTATATCTTCGACATGGACCGCTTCACCTCCTTCGAGGGGGACACCGGCCCGTACATCCTGTACACGATCGTCCGCATCCGGTCCATCCTGGCCAAATATGCCGGGCAGTTCCAGGCGGCGGACCCCGCCTCGCTCAGGATCCGTCCCGCGGAGAGCGACCTGGAGAAGGCCCTCATGCTGGACCTCGCAGGCTTCAGCGCCATGATGGAGAACGCGTGCGAGGAGCTCGCGCCGCACAAGGTGTGCGGTTATATCTACCAGCTCTCCAATGACCTCAACAGCTTCTACCACGCGACGAGGATCCTCACGGAAGAGGATCAGGAGAAGAAAGAAGGCTGGATCGCGCTGCTGCACCTGACGGAGCAGGTCCTGTGCACCTGCATCTCGGTGCTCGGTTTTTCCGCTCCTGCGCGCATGTAAGTTTACTTTTAAAGAGAAAAGTGGTATCTTTTCTGAGACAGGACTGTAAATCGGAGGATCTGCAATGGAAGAGAGCAAGATCACGATCTTTGCGGGCGAAGGACGCGGCAAGAGTTCCGCCGCGCTCGGCTGCGCGATCATTGCGGCTTCGGAGGGCCGGCGTGCTGTCGTCATCCAGTTTCTGAAGAAGCGGAAGATGGCGGACAGCGCCTTCTATAAGCGGCTGGAGCCGGAGATCAAGTTCTTCCGGTTTGAGAAATCGGAAGTGGAATATGATCAGCGCTCGGATGAGAACAAGCAGGCGGATGCCGGGAACATCCGCAACGGCCTTTCTTTTGCGCGCAAGGTGCTCTCGACAGGGCAGTGCGACCTGCTGGTCCTCGATGAGATCCTGGGCGTCCTGAACAATCAGATCATTTCCGTGGAGGAGCTGCGGGCGATCCTGGAGGATCATGCGGATACGGACGTCATCCTGACCGGACGGACCCTGGATCCGGAGATCTGCAGCCTGGCGGATGAGATCCTGGAGATCAGCAATATAAAAGAATTTTAAATCCCGGCTGCGCCCGGGATCATGATCGGACAGATCGGAAGGAGTAAACAATGTCAGTATTCAGAGGTTCTGCAGTCGCCATCGTCACACCTTTCTTTGAGGATGAGCCGTACAAGGTCAATTATGAGGCGTTCGCCCGCATCATCGACGACCAGATCGAGAAGGGGACGGACGCGATCGTCGTGTGCGGTTCCACCGGCGAGGCGGCTACGATGACCGAGAAGGAGCATCTGGAGGTCTGCAAGTTCTGCATCGAATATGTGGCGAAGCGTGTGCCTGTCATCGCCGGCACCGGCAGCAACTGCACCCGCACGGCCATCGAGCTGTCCAAAGAGGTCGCCGCTTACGGCGCGGACGCGCTCCTTGTCGTGTCTCCTTATTATAATAAAGGAACGCAGAACGGCCTGTACAAGCATTTCCGCATGATCGCGGAAGCTGTCCCGGAGACGCCGATCATCCTTTACAATGTGCCTAGCCGCACCGGCGGAAATGTGCTTCCCGAGACCGTCGCGAGACTGGTGAAGGATGTTCCGAACATCGTGGGCATCAAGGAGGCGAGCGGGAACATCAGCCAGGTCGTCCGTCTGATGGCGCTCACAAATGGCGAGATCGAGCTGTATTCCGGCAACGACGACCAGGTCGTGCCGCTCATGTCCATGGGCGGACTCGGCGTGATCTCCGTCGTGGCCAACGTCGCCCCCAAGGCGATGCACGACATGTGCGCGAAGTTCTTCGCCGGCGATGTCGCGGGCGCTGCGAAGATCCAGATGGAGAGCGACGAGCTCTGCGGCATGCTCTTCTCGGAGGTCAACCCGATCCCCGTCAAGAAGGCCATGAACATGCTCGGCTTCGAAGCCGGCCCGCTGCGCATGCCCCTGACCGAGATGGAGCCGCAGAACGCGGAGAAGCTGCGCGCGGCGATGGAACGTTTCGGCTGTTTTTCATGAGGTCCACACTATGATCAGAATCCTTCTTCACGGATGCTGCGGGCGGATGGGACGGATCATCTCCGGTATTGCTGCGGAGGACCCGTCTGTCGAGGTCATCGCAGGCATCGATGCCTTCGGAACGTCCTCCGGGGACTATCCGGTCTATGCGGCGCTGTCGGAACTGCCGGGGGAGACCGTGCGTGACGCGGACGTCCTGATCGACTTCTCGACGGCTGCGGCGATGGACGATCTGTTTGCGTTCCTGGCTGAGAACAAGGTCCCCGCAGTCATCTGCACGACGGGGCTCAGCGACGCGCAGATGCAGGAGCTGCGCGGGCTGTCGGAGGTGACGGCTGTCCTCAAGTCCGCCAACATGTCCCTCGGCATCAACCTGCTGGAGATCCTCCTGAAGGAGGCGGCTTCGAAGCTGGCGTCCGCGGGATTTGATATCGAGATCATCGAGAAGCATCACAACCAGAAGATCGACGCGCCCAGCGGCACGGCGATCGCGCTGGCCGATGCGGTGAACGCGGGACTCGAAGAACCCTATGAATATGTGTATGACCGCTCCGGCCGCAGGGAGAAGCGCCCGAAGGCGGAGATCGGCATCAGCGCGGTCCGCGGCGGCAGCATCGTGGGAGACCACGACGTGCTCTTCGCCGGCCAGGACGAGGTGATCACTTTCTCGCACCGCGTGTACAGCAGGGCGGTGTTCGGCAAGGGCGCCGTGGAAGCGGCGAAATTCCTCGCCGGAAAGGCCCCCGGATATTACGACATGCAGGACGTGCTCCGATGAGGATCCGTCCCTGCATCGATATCCACAACGGCCGCGTGAAGCAGATCGTGGGCGGCAGTATATGTGAGAACGGAGGCGGCATGAGCCGGCCGCATGAGAATTATGTGGCAGCGGAGAGTGCCGCTTTTTTTGCTGCGCTGTACCGGGAGGCCGGCCTGGACGGCGGCCATGTGATCCTGCTCAACAGTGTGTCCGACGCGGAGAACTATGAGGCGGACGTGCGGCAGGCGCTGGAGGCCCTGCGCGCATTTCCCGGAGGACTGCAGATCGGGGGCGGCATCACACCCGAGACGGCCGGGAGATTCCTGGACGCCGGCGCGTCCCACGTGATCGTCACCTCCTATGTGTTCCGGGGCGGAGAGCTCGACGAGGAGCGCCTGGAGGCCATGATCCGGGAGGTCGGAAAGGAACGGCTGGTCCTGGATCTCAGCTGCAGGAGACTTCCGGACGGGCGGAGCATGGTCGTGACGGACCGGTGGCAGAAGTTCACACGGATGGAAGTGTGCGATGAGACACTGGACAGGCTGTGCGGGAGCTGCGACGAGTTCCTCGTGCACGCGGCGGATGTGGAGGGAAAGCGCGGCGGCGCGGACGGGCCGCTGGCAGAGCTCCTCGGTGCGTGGACGCGCGGAAGCGGATTCCCGGTCACCTACGCGGGCGGCATCCATTCTCTGCAAGATCTGGAGCTTCTGCACCGGTACAGCGGCGGCGCCCTGGACGTGACGGTCGGCAGCGCGCTGGACCTGTTCGGAGGAGACCTCCGTCTGGAAGAGCTGGTCCGCAAATGCAGGGAGCTGGATCATCCCACCGTTTGAGCAGACAAGATACGTCTGCCTTCACAGCACGTAAAAAAGACCGCTGCATCTCTGTTCAACAGAAGATAGCAGCGGTCCTTCTTACGCCTTGTGTGCTCAGATCCTTGTCACATTGACAGCCTGAGGGCCCTTGTCTGTCATGGTCTCATCGAATTCCACTTCCTGACCTTCCTCGAGGGACTTGAAGCCTTCCATATTGATGCCCTTGTAGTGGACAAAAATATCCTTGCCCTCGGAATCGGTGATGAAGCCGAATCCTTTCTGATTATTAAACCATTTGACAGTGCCTCTGCTCATGATACATATCCTCCGATCATATAAACTACGTTGCTTACTCTCTACGGTCCCCCAAAACCTGACGATCGCCAACGATTTGAAAATGACAGGAAATCATTTGTGGTTACCAAAATATTTGTGCAACATACTCAAATTATCACATGTTGAGACAAATGTAAAGAGAATTTGATCAGACAAATGTGCCTATTCGAGCCTTAAATTTTATAAATAGAATGTACGATATAACGTGTAATAATGAACGGCGACCTTTTGCGTCTTTACTTTACAGCGCTAAAATGATAAAATGTAGAAACAATCACATCATGCGCCGCAGCATGAGCGCAAAAGGGGGACTATGAATAAAAAGATCAGAACTGAAGCGGTAGAGCATTTGTTCCAGGCGATCCTGACACTGGAGAATACGGAAGAGTGCTTCCATTTTTTCGAAGATCTTTGTACTGTAAACGAACTGCTGTCGCTGTCACAGCGCTTTGAAGTCGCGTGTATGCTGCGCCGCCGTGACACCTATCTGAAGATCGCCGAGAAGACCGGCGCGTCCACGGCGACCATCAGCCGCGTCAACCGGTCCCTGAATTACGGGGACGACGGGTACGCACTCGTCTTTGCCAGAATGGGGCTGACTGAGCCCGAAGAGGAGGCCTGAGCGCGGGGACTGGACATTCCGCGCACGTCGTATTATAAATAGGAGCAGCGGACATTGCGGACCGCACCCTGAAAAGCATCGGGGAGACCCGGTGCTTTTTCACGGCCAAGCTTGCAAGATGGGCGGAATGATGGTAATATATCCATCGTCAACGCACAAATGTCCGCGGCAGAGGGACGCAAATGAGAAAAAATCAACCGGAGTTCTACATACTGCGCAGGCGCGCGGTGCCGGAGGTACTCCTGAAGGTGGCCATGGTCAACGAGATGCTCGCATCCGGGCGCGCCAGGACCGTCAATGAGGCAGCTGCGGCAGTCGGCGTCAGCAGAAGCTCCTACTATAAGTTCAAGGACGACATAGAAGAATTTCACGACCGGCTGCAGGGCACGACGCTCACCCTGCTGTGCGAGATCAACGATGAGACGGGGCTCCTGTCGGACCTCCTGGGCATCGTTGCGGCGAGCCGGGCCAATATCCTCACGATCCACCAGAGCATACCGGTGAGCGGCGTCGCGTCGCTCAGCATCAGCCTGCAGATCCTGGAGGACACGGAAGACGTCAATGAGATGGTCGCGCAGCTGCGCGCGATGCCGGGCGTCAGGAAAGTCAGATTCACCGGGCGCGACGGCGCCTCGGCCTGATATCGGAAGTCAGCAAGAAAGGGAGGAAGAGAGGATGCAGATCGCAGTACTCGGTTTCGGAACGGTCGGCAGCGGTGTCGTGGAACTCATCGACCGCAACAGGAAGACGATCACCGGGACCGTTCCGGAAGAGATCCACGTCAAGTATATTCTGGACATCCGGGAATTCCCCGGCAATCCGTACGAGGACCGGATCGTCCACGACTATGACATCATCCTGAACGACCCGGAGATCCGGATCATCTGTGAGACCATGGGCGGGAAGGAACCGGCCAGGACCTTCACGGAGAAGGCGCTGCAGCGCGGGATCAGTGTCTGCACTTCCAACAAGGAGCTGGTGGCGGCCTTCGGACCGCAGCTCATGGCGACGGCGAAGGAGAACCACTGCAGCTACCTCTTCGAGGCGGCCGTAGGCGGCGGGATCCCGATCATCCGCCCCATGAACACCTCCCTGACACCGGAATATATCACGGACATCGCGGGTATCCTGAACGGGACGACCAACTACATCATGACCAGGATGGAGCGCGAGAACGTCTCCTTCGAGGACGCGCTGAAGCAGGCGCAGGAGAACGGCTATGCCGAGCGCGACCCTTCCGCGGATGTGGACGGACACGACGCCTGCCGCAAGATCGCGATCCTCTCGTCGCTCATGTGCGGCAAGACGGTCCGGTATGAGGACATCCCCTGCGAGGGCATCCGCCGCATCACGACGGCGGACATGGCCTACGCCCGCAAGATGGGCATGGCCGTGAAGCTGCTCGGAAGGTCGCGGCGGAGCGAGGACGGCTCCTCCTTCTACGTCCGCACGGCCCCCTTCCTGGTTCCGGCGGATCATCCGCTCCACAGCGTGGAGGACGTCTTCAACGCGGTCTTCGTGCACGGCACGATGGTCGACAACCTGATGTTCTACGGACGCGGCGCCGGGAAATTCCCGACAGCCAGCGCCGTCGTCTCGGACGTGATGGAAGAGGCGCGCACACTGGGAACGACGATCCCATGCACCTGGAGCAGCGCGGAGACCATGCAGCTGTCCGACCCTTCGCAGGAGTGCTTCCGGCACTTCGTGCGCGTGAGCGGGAAGGACGAGGACGCGGTGCGCAATGTGTTCGGAGACGTCACGTTCGTGACGGCCGAGGGCGCTCCGGAAAATGAGACGGCATTCATCACGGCGGAGATGACCGAGAAGTGCTTCGAGGACGCCGCGGCGCGCTGCGCGGGCGTGATCGGCACGGTGCGTCTGCTCTGATACAGATAAGGATTTCAACAGGTCTGGTCTTTATGAAAAAAGTAGTTAAATTCGGAGGCAGCTCCCTCGCGGACGCCGGACAGTTCCGGAAGGTCGCGGACATCATTCACGCGGATCCCTCGAGGGCCTATGTGGTACCTTCCGCACCCGGCAAGCGTTTCGACGGGGACACCAAAGTCACCGACCTTCTGTACGCGCTCTATCACAAGGCGGCCGAAGGGGGCGATATGGGCCCGGTGCTGGACACGATCCGCAGCAGGTACCAGGAGATCATCGACGGACTGCAGCTCACGGACTTCTCCCTGGACGACCAGTTCGCGGAGATCGAGGCGAGGCTGAAAGAGGACCCGCAGAGCGACTACGCGGCATCCCGCGGCGAGTTCCTCAACGCGCACATCATGGCGCGGTATCTCGGCTATGAATTCGTCGACGCCGCGGAAGTGATCTTCTTCGACGAGGACGGAAACCTGGAGAGCAAGCGCACGAAGAAGGCGGTGGCAGCGAAGCTGGAGAATATCCCCCGCGCCGTGATCCCCGGCTTCTACGGTATGGGGCATGACGGCAAGATCCGCACCTTCTCCAGGGGCGGCAGCGATATCACCGGTTCCATCGTGGCGGGAGCCGTGAAGGCGGACGTGTACGAGAACTGGACGGACGTCTCGGGCTTCATGGTCGCGGATCCACGCATCATCAAGGATCCGGTCAACATCGACACGATCACTTACCGTGAGCTCCGCGAGCTGTCCTACATGGGCGCGAGCGTGCTTCACGAGGACGCGATCTTCCCTGTGCGCGGGGAGGGCATCCCGATCAATATCCGCAACACCAACAAGCCGGAGGACGACGGCACCTGGATCGTGGAGAGCACCTGCCAGAAATCCGGCTACGTGATCACCGGCATCGCCGGCAAGAAAGGGTTCTGCACCGTCCTGATCTACAAGGCGCTCATGAACGCGGAGGTGGGCTTCGGCCGGCGTGTGCTGCAGGCCTTCGAGGACAACGGCATCTCCTTCGAGCACATGCCCTCCGGCATAGATACGATGACCGTGGTCGTGCACGAGGACGAGTTCATGCACAAGGAGCAGAAGGTCATCTCGGCCATTCACCGCTACGTGCAGCCGGACGTCGTGGAGATCGAATCCGACCTGGCGCTGATCGCGGTCGTCGGACGCGGCATGAAGTCCATGCGCGGCACGGCGGGAAGGATCTTCTCGGCCCTAGCCCATGCCAAGGTCAATGTCCGCATGATCGACCAGGGATCCAGCGAGCTCAACATCATCATCGGCGTCGCCAATGAGGATTTCGAGAACGCCGTGCGGGCGATCTACGATATTTTCGTCGTGACGCAGCTGTAAAGAGAGGTTCGCGACAGCGCGCGGGCGCAGCCCCGGAAGCACATGAAAAATGGAGGATATTGCAGGTCCGGGCGGCTTGCAATATCCTTTTTTGTGTAGTATCATAGCGGAAATAACCACTGATGCGAACAGCATAACGGAGGACGAACATGCACATTGAGACCGGCTGTCTTGAGATCATTGTCAAACGTCATACGTCAGCACTGAGGAAGATTCTGAGCATAGGCTCGGTCGTTTTCACAGTGCTTTTTCTTTTGGCGATGTTTCTTTTCGGCTGGCCCTTCCTGATCGCGGCTGTCGCTATGGGCATTGCGGCCTATTTCCTCTGGCTGGAGTGCGAAGTGGATTATGAGTACGCTTATGTGGAGAAGGAGCTCAGGATCTCCAAGATCCAGCGCAAGAGCAACCGCAAGGAGATCGCCGTCTATGATCTGACGAAGCTGGAGATCCTCGCGCCGATGCGCTCCCACGAGCTCGACAGCTACCGCCGGAGAGAGGGACAGGTCTTCGACTACAGCAGCGGCGACCCGGAGGCACGGGACCGGTACGCGCTGTACCTTTCTGACGGCACCTGCCTGCATCTAAACCTCAGCGGCGAGTACGCGGAACAGTTCCTCCGCATTATGAAACAGCTTGCGCCGCGCAAGGTCTTTACGTACTGAGCGCGGACCCCTGAAGAGGGCACCGTACCGGCCCGATTCCGGGGAGGACAACATCCAGAAGGACAGGAGAAGACAAGGAGGTCATAATGGCAACGATCATTGGCGAAGGCGTAACATTTGATGACGTGCTCCTCGTTCCGGCATATTCGACGGTCATTCCGAATCAGGTGGACCTTTCCACCTGGCTCACGAAGAAGATCCGGCTGAATATTCCCATGATGAGCGCCAGCATGGATACCGTCACCGAGCACCGGATGGCGATCGCCATGGCCCGCCAGGGCGGCATCGGCATCATCCACAAGAATATGAGCATCGAGCGTCAGGCGGAAGAGGTCGACAAGGTGAAGCGCTCCGAGAACGGCGTCATCACCGATCCCTTCTCCCTCGCGCCGGACAACACCCTGGAAGACGCCGAGAACCTGATGCGCAAGTTCCGCATCTCCGGCGTCCCGATCACGGAGAAGGGCAGGCTCGTCGGCATCATCACCAACAGGGACATGAAGTTCCAGACAGACTTCACGAAGCTGATCCGCGAGGCGATGACGAGTGAGGGCCTTGTCACCGCGAGAGAGGGCACCACGCTGGAAGAGGCGAAGCGCATCCTCGCCGCCTCCAAGAAAGAGAAGCTGCCGATCGTCGACGAGAACTACAACCTCGTCGGACTGATCACGATCAAGGATATCGAGAAGACGATCAAGTATCCCTACGCCGCCAAGGATTCGCAGGGACGCCTCCTCTGCGGCGCGGGCGTCGGTATCACCGCCAACGTGCTCGACCGCGTGGCGGAGCTCATCAGCGCGAAGGTCGACGTGATCGTGCTGGATTCCTCCCACGGCCACTCCGAGAACGTCCTGCGCTGCATGCGCATGATCCGCGAGAAGTATCCGGACCTGCAGGTCATCGCCGGCAACGTGGCGACGGCGGAAGGCGCCAGGGCCCTGATCGAGGCCGGCGCGGACGCGGTCAAGGTCGGTATCGGCCCCGGCTCGATCTGCACGACCCGTGTCGTCACCGGCTGCGGCGTGCCGCAGATCACGGCGATCATGAACGCGGCGGAAGCGGCTGCGCCTTACGGCATCCCGGTCATCGCGGACGGCGGCATCAAGTTCTCCGGCGATATGACCAAGGCGCTGGCGGCTGGCGCGAACGTCTGCATGATGGGCTCGCTGCTCGCGGGCTGCGAGGAGAGCCCCGGAGAGACCGAGCTCTACCAGGGAAGAAAGTACAAGGTCTACCGCGGCATGGGCAGTATCGCCGCGATGGAGAGCGGCAGCAAGGACCGCTATTTCCAGGAGAACGCGCGCAAGCTCGTCCCGGAAGGCGTCGAAGGCCGCGTCGCCTATAAGGGCAGCCTTGAGGACACCATCTTCCAGATGTGCGGCGGTATCCGCAGCGGCATGGGCCTGACCGGCTGCGCGAACATTCCGGAGCTGCAGCAGAAGAGCGAGTTCGTGAAGATCACGGCGGCCTCCCTGAAGGAGAGCCACCCGCACGATATCCAGATCACCAAGGAGGCACCGAACTATTCGGTGGAATGACACCCATGCAGGAGAACAAGGAAATCCGTAAGGAAGACGCCGCTGCGGAGACTGCGGCGGAGGAGAAGGTAAGCCGCAATTTCATCGAGATCGAGATCGACAAGGACCTGGCGGAGGGCGTCTACGACACCGTCCACACCCGTTTCCCTCCCGAACCCAACGGCTATCTGCATATCGGCCACGCCAAGAGCATCCTGCTCAACTACGGCATGGCGCAGGAATACGGCGGCAAGTTCAATCTCCGCTACGACGACACGAACCCCACGAAGGAGAAGATCGAGTTCGTGGACTCGATCCGCCAGGACGTGGAGTGGCTCGGCGCGGACTATGAGGACCGCATCTATTTCGCTTCCGATTACTTCGAGAAGATGTATGAGGCGGCTGTGAAGCTCATCCGGGACGGCAAGGCCTATGTGTCCGAGCTGACGGCGGAGGAGATGCGGGAGTACCGCGGAACGCTGACGGAGCCCGGAAAGAACGATCCCAACCGCGACCGGAGCGTGGAGGAGAACCTGGACCTGTTCGAGCGCATGCGCGCAGGCGAGTTCGCGGACGGCGAGAGAACGCTCCGCGCGAAGATCGACATGGCCAGCCCCAACATCAACATGCGCGACCCGATCCTGTACCGTGTGGCCCACATGACCCACCACAACACCGGGGACAAGTGGTGCATCTATCCGATGTATGACTTCGCGCATCCCCTCGAGGACGCTTTCGAGGGCATCACGCACTCCCTGTGCACGCTGGAATTCGAGGATCACCGGCCGCTGTACGACTGGGTCGTGCGGGAAGTCGGCTTCGAGAAGCCTCCGCGCCAGATCGAGTTCGCCAAGATGTTCCTGACGAATGTGGTCACCGGCAAGCGCTACATCAAGAAGATGGTCGAGCAGGGCATCGTCGACGGATGGGATGATCCCCGTCTCGTCTCGATCTCGGGCCTGCGCAGGAGAGGCTTCACGCCTTCCTCCATCCGTCGGTTCGTCGAGCTCTGCGGGATCTCGAAGAGCAATTCCTCCGTGGACTACGCCATGCTGGAGTACTGCATCCGCGAGGATCTGAAGCCCCACTGCAGCCGCATGATGGCGGTCCTGCACCCCCTGAAGCTGATCATCGACAACTATCCGGAGGAACAGGTAGAGCAGCTCGTCGCGGACAACAATCTGGAGAACCCCGAGCTTGGGACGCGCCTGCTTCCCTTCGGCCGGGAGCTCTGGATCGAGCAGGAGGATTTCATGGAGAATCCTCCGAAGAAGTACTACCGCCTCTTCCCCGGAAACGAAGTGCGCCTGATGTACGGCTATTTCGTGAAGTGCGTCGGGTTCGACAAGGACGCCGACGGCAACATCACCGCCGTCCACTGCACCTATGACCCGGAGACGAAGAGCGGCAGCGGCTTCACCGGCCGCAAGGTCAAGGGGACCATCCACTGGGTCCACGCGGACAGCGCCGCGAAGGTGAAGGTACGCCTGTACGAGAACATCATCGACGAGGAGAAGGGTGTCTACAATGAGGACGGTTCCCTGAACCTGAATCCCAACTCCCTCGAAGAGGTGGATGCGTACGTGGAGCCGGCGCTGGCGGAAGCGAAGGCTTTCGACCGCTTCCAGTTCGTGCGGAACGGATACTTCTGCGCGGACTGCAAGGACTCCGAGGAAGGCGCTCCGGTCTTCAACCGGATCGTGGGCCTGAAGAGCTCCTTCAAACTGCCGAAATAATTGAAAAGACCGCTGCGTGCATCTGAGCGCGCAGCGGTTTTTTATGAAGTAAGTAATATGTGATGTCTCAGAGCAGCTGTCAGGAGAGCGTGAGCCGCTCGAGCAGCGAGATCTGGGCCATGCAGTCAGTGAGGAGGGCGTCCGGGTCGGAGATGTCGCGGCGCAGCATGTCCCGCATCCGGCCGATGCGGTAGTTCGTGAGAAGCGCGGCCAGCTGCTGCAGATCTTCGGCGGGGAGCCTTCCGGAGGACTGAGCGGTCATTTCCTCCGCCCGCTGCCTGACCGTCCCGAGGAGCGGCAGTCCGGACAGCGCCTCGACGGCCTCCGGGTCGCTCTCCAGGTCCGCGCTCACAAGAAAGAGGGGCAGACAGGGATAGATCCGGACGATGCCGGCAGCCACCCGCGTGAGCTTCTTCTCGACCTCGAAGAAGTCCTCTCCGGGCACGACAGAGGCGCGGCGCAGCTCGTCCGCCATATAGTGGGCGCAGTAGTCGTAGAGGAAGCGGTAGAGGCCTTTCTTGCTCATGAAATAATGGAAGAGCAGGCCTTTGCTGATACCGGCCTCCGCTACGATCTCGTCCGTACTGGCGTGCCGGTAGCCGTAGCGGCAGAAGATCTTGAGGGACCCGTTGATGATCCGGTCCTGTTTCGATTTGTTCATGTCAAAGAATTTTGTATTCATAAATTCAATATAGCATCTGTAAAGGGCGATTTCAAACAAGAAAAGTTGCGTTCACATCTTTTCTTTTGCCGGAAAAAGGAGTAGTATCTTTAATGATATCGTAATTCTGATTCACCAGTATGGAGAGAAATAATGGGCAAACTGACCAAGCTTATTTTCGGCACGGCGCTGGCCGGCATCACTGCGGCAACTGTGTATTATTATCTGGATGAGACCATGAAGGAATCCGCCTGCGACGCGGAGGAGACCAAGGAACCCGCTGACAACACGGAAGCCCTGAAGAAGGCCGCGGGCCGCACCTACACCATGATCAAGGACGGCTCGAACGAGGCGTTTGTCAGAGTGCGCGAGGCCATGGGCCCGAAGGGCGGCGAAGTGCTCGACGTCGTCGGCGAGACGGCCGTGAAGGTCAAGGACGTGTTCTCCGATACGGCAGAGAAGATGAAGGACCTCCTGCAGGAGGAAGAGGCGGAGACCGATGATGTCTTCGACGATGACCTGACCGAGGAGGAGAAGGAAGCCGTCGACGAGGAAGTCCTCGAGACAGCCGGCGAACCCGAAGAGGAAGAGCCGAAGGAGGAGTAAATTCGGTCTTGACGCAGTACGCCACTGCGGATAGAATAGACGGGACACAAGGACTGAGACATAAGGAAGGTCAGATGCGCTTACCAAATCGCGGGACAATCGCATAGAAAAATCGGACACGATGGAAATGTTATTCATTTCCGGGGTGTCCTTTTTTTTGAGCGCGACGCGCAGGGAAGCCTTTCGAAATGGGATCATTCCCGAGAGGAGGAGAGAAAAAATGAGCAACAAACAAACAAAGATCGGTGACAGCGCGATTTATGACGCAAAGTCCCTCGGTACTTCCAGAATGGTCGTACTGGGACTTCAGCACATGTTCGCGATGTTCGGCGCGACGGTCGTCGTCCCGCTGATCACAGGACTGGATGTCTCCACGACGCTTCTGTTCGCAGGTCTGGGTACCCTGCTGTTCCATCTGATCACCGGCAGAAAGGTGCCCGCATTCCTGGGTTCGTCCTTCGCGTTCCTGGGCGGCTATGCGGCGATCGCACCCGGCGGGGATCCCGCGCTTCTGCCTTACGCATGCTTCGGCGTCGCCTGCGCAGGTCTGGTCTACCTGATCCTGGCCGGTCTCTTCAAGGCCTACGGCACCAGCAAGGTCATGAAGTACTTTCCGCCGGTCGTCACAGGCCCCATCATCATCGCCATCGGCCTCAACCTGGCGCCGAGCGCACTCAACAATATCCTGACACCCGTCACCGATGAGGCCGGCAACACGGTCTTCACGGCTGCCGGCACCGTCAAGGTGGCGAACACCTGGTGGCTCGCGCTGGTCGCGATCATCATCGTGGTCATCTGCAACATCTGGGGCAAGG
>DFIR01000042.1:0-22314 GCA_002372815.1 Lachnospiraceae bacterium UBA3692 | reverse complement strand
GGGGCAAGGGCATGATCAAGATCGTCCCGATCCTGCTGGGCGTCCTCGGCTCCTACATCTGCGCGGCCCTCACCGGCAACATCGACTTCACCCCCGTGAAGGAAGCGGCCTGGTTCGGCTTCCCGATCCACTATGAGCGCACGGTCTTCTCGATCTTCACGGGCGGAAACCTGGACGGCGCCCTCCTGTTCAGCGCCATCGTCACGATCGTCCCGATCGCGCTGGCGACCATGATGGAGCACATCGGCGATATCTCCGCGATCTCCTCGACGGTCGGCATCAACTACATCAAGGATCCCGGCCTGCACAGAACGCTGACCGGCGACGGCCTTGCGACCACGATCGCTTCCCTGTTCGGCGCCCCCGCCAACACGACCTACGGCGAGAACACCGGCGTGCTGACCCTCACCAAAGTGTATGATCCCTTCGTGATCCGGATCGCCGCCTACTTCGCCATCCTGTTCTCCTTCTGCCCGAAGTTCGCGGCGGTGATCGAGGTGATGCCGAGCGCGACGATCGGCGGCATCTCGCTGGTCCTCTACGGAATGATCTCCGCGGTCGGCGTGCGCAACCTCGTCGAGAACAACGTGGATTTCTCCAAGAGCCGCAACGTGTTGGTGGCTGCCCTGATCCTGGTGCTCTCCATCGGTATCAGCTACTCCGGCGTCGGCGCCCTGAACTTCCCGATCGGCACCATGAACCTGAGCCTCTCCGGTCTTGCGACCGGCTCCCTGGTCGGCATCCTGCTGAACGCGATCCTGCCCGGCAAGGATTATGATTTCGACGAGGAGAAGGCAAGCCGCACGGGCGTCAACTTCGAAGTGATCTCCGGTGAGACCATCGCCGAGAGCATCGAGAAGGGCACGCTCAAGGATTGATCCGGCTGTGAGCCTCAACTGACAGCCATTAGAATCACAAAGACGATGACCGGATCTTCTGCTATAATAAGCGGAGGATCCGGTCATTTTATTACCCCTCTGGAGGAAAGATGGCACAGCCGAAATGGTATGAACTGGATAACGCAGCGAAGATCGTGCCCTCCACGACAAGAGGCGCGGACACCCGCGTCTTCCGCATCAGCTGCGAGCTGAACGAGGAGATCGACGAGGCGGTCCTGCAGCAGGCGCTGGACAGGACGGCCCCGGACTTCCCCCACTTCGCGAGCATCCTGAGGAAAGGGCTGTTCTGGTACTACCTGGACAGCAGCAGCATCCGCGCGGTCGTACAGCCTGTGAAGAAGCCCGCCTGCAGCGCCCTGTATCACCCGGGACGCCGCAGACTTCTCTACCGCGTCAACTATTACCGGCGCCGCATCAACCTGGAGATGTTCCACGTCCTGACGGACGGGACCGGCGCCGTCTCTTTTCTCAAGGCGATCGTCTGCGCCTACCTGTCGATCCGGCACGGGATCGAATTTGAGGAGGACACGGAGCGGTCCAGCACCAAGGAGAAGGAGGAGGACGCTTTTGAGAGATATTATCAGAGCGACAGCCGCCAGAAGCCCGCTGAGCGGCTCCCGCGCCGCGCCTACCGCCTGCACGGGGAGAGGGACGAGCACCTGCAGACGCATCTGATCGAGGGCACGGTGCCCGTCTCGTCTTTCCTGGCCAGAGCCCGGGAGTACGGCGCCACGACGGCCGTCTTCACAACCGCTCTTTTCATCGAGGCCATCGTCCGCGGGATGTCGGTGCGGGAGAAGAAGATGCCGGTCGTCCTGAGCGTGCCGGTAAACCTGCGCAACTATTTTCCCAGCGAGACGGCGCGCAACTTCTTCGGTGTCGTCAATGTCGCCTTCGACCCGGCTCTCTATGACGGGACGCTGGAGAGTATCGTGAGGGAAGTGCGGGCTTCCATGAAGCGCCAGCTGGACGCCGAACAGGTGAAGTTCACGATGAACAGCTACGCCCGGCTGGAGAACAACCCGATGATCAAGACGGTCCCGCTGATCCTCAAGAACTTCGTGATCGGAGCGGTCAGCGCCGACAGGCAGAAGGGGATCACCGGCACGGTGTCGAATGTCGGGAAGATCACGGTGCCGGAACCTTTCGCGCCGTATATCGACCGGTTCAGCTGCTTCATGGCGGCGCCGGACGTACAGATCTGCGTGAGCTCGTTCGGGGACCGCATGTGCTTCGGGGTGGCAAGCGCGTTTGAGTCCCACCCGGTCATGATGCGGTTCTTCCGGAGGATCGCGGACCTGGGGATCGACACCGAGATCGCAACGAATGACAACTGGCCGGAGGAGGATACAGATGCAGTATTGTCCGAAATGCAGGATCAGGATCCGGGGAAGCAAGGCGAGATGCCCCCTCTGTCAGGGACAGCTGCGGGGAACGGGAGCGCCGCAGGAGGATCCGTTTAAGAATATTCCCAGGCCCAGGGTCAGCTATGCGCTGATGACGCGGATCGTCACCTTCCTCTGCGTCAGCGCGGTCATCTGCTTCGGCGCGGCCCAGATCATCTCCGGGTTCCGCCTCGGGTGGACGCTGATCGTGATCGCGGGGATCGTGCTGGGGTGGGCGGACTACATGGTGGCCGTCTACTACCGCAGCAACGTCCTCATGCTCATGGCGGTCCAGGCAGTCGCGGCCATGGGCGTCGTGCTGCTGATCGACCGGCTGCTGGTCCACAACGGTTTCTCCGTCATCTGGGTGCTCCCCATGATGTTTCCGGCCGTGGTCATCTTCACCTTCATCGCCGGATACGCGATGGACATGGCCCTGGAGGAATTCATTCTGTACCCGCTGTTCGAGATCCTTCTGGGGATGTTCCAGATCGTTCCGATCCTGCGGGGCACGAACCGCTTCATCGCGCCCGCCGTCATCAGCATGGCGGTCCTGCTGATCCTGGTCAGCGCCATCGCGATCTTCCGGGGCCGGATGCTCTGGAACGCGGCGATGAAATATCTGCACATGTGACTATCGTACAGACATTCAACGGAGATTCGGAATCATGGAGCTGGATACACTGCGCGTCAGGCTCGGGGACCGCGCGGAGTCGGTGATCGGACAGGCATTTGACAGCACCGGGCTCTCGGCGCCGGAGCTGGCGCCGGAGGAGGCCGCGGAAGGCAGAGGGATGGAGACGTCCAGATGGTATCGCATTCCGGTGGCGGGCGGGATGACCGCAGACGGGTCCGCCTACCACATCTATGCGAGAAAAGGGACGTCGGATTCCCTCTGTATTCTGCTCTCGGGGGGCGGGATCGCCTGGAACCGCTATACAGCCTCCCACCCGGTGACGGGAGGAAGGGTGCTGGCCTGGGCACCGAATTATTACTGGAGCAACCTCCGTCCCTTCACGGAGGTCTTCAACATCGGCGTCGGGATCACGGAGAACGCGCCGGGGAGAAATCCTTTCGACGACTGGAACTTCGTCGTGATCACCTACGCCACCGGGGATATGCATCTTGGGCGCAGCGAATTCCGCTACCGGGACGAGGACGGCGCACCGCAGGTCCTGCATTTTCACGGGTACGGGAACTTCCTGCAGGCGATGGAGATCGGAAGGACGCTGTTTCCGGCGCCGGGCAGGCTCCTGATCGCGGGGGAGAGCGCCGGCGCTTTCGCTGTACCGGCCCTCGCGGAGACGGTCTGCGACGTCTTCTACCCGGAGTGCCGGGACGTGACGCTGTTCTCGGACAGCGCGCAGCTTAAATACGGCGGGTGGCACAGGATCGCGGAGGAGGTCTGGAACATTCCCCTCCGGCAGCTCTCGGACCTTCAGAGCGACGAGATGACCGTCGACTGGTACAGAGGCCTGTATGCGCGGTCCGGCGGGAAATACCGCTGCCTGTACGCGAGCTCCGTCAGGGACTATCTGCTGAGCGCTTTCTACAACGATTTGCAGAACAAGGAGTATATGACCAGCGAGTACATGCAGAGAGCTTTCCAGGCGGAACTGGAAAGGATGGTGGGAGAGCTGAAGCAGCTCTCGCCGTCCTTCGGGATCTACCTGTATGACAGGCACCGCCCGTTCCTCTACAAGGGCGGTACGATCCACACGATGTTGCGGCAGCCGGAATTCTATCTGCGGGGCAGGAGCGGGCCTTCCATGGCCGAGTGGCTCCGGGACGCCGTGGACGGCCGTGTCCGCGACGAGGGGCTGCAGCTTCTGCAGTGACACGCGTTCTTCACTCCGGAGGAGACTATGAGCTATCGATTTGTGATCGGCAGTGCCGGCGCCGGCAAGAGCCGCGCGATCCGGCAGGAGATCATCGCGCGGGCGCGCGCGTCCCTGAAGAAGGGCGGAGCGCAGGAGCCCGCTGAATATCTTTTCATCGTTCCGGAACAGTACACGATGCAGACCCAGTTCGACCTGGTCAGGGAGGACCCGTCGGGCGGGATCATGAACATCGATGTGCTCAGTTTCGCGCGCCTCGCGCACCGCATCTTTGAGGAGACGGGTACGGAGACCGGGACCGTGATCGACGACACCGGCAAGATGCTCGTGCTGCGCAAGATCGCCGGGGACTGCCGGGGACAGCTGGACGTCCTGCAGAAGGGGATCCACAGGCCGGGCATGATCGCGGAGGTCAAGTCCGTGCTGTCAGAGTTCATGCAGTACGACGTGCAGCCCGACCAGGTCGATGCCCTGATCTCTTACGCCGGAGCAAACGGGCAGGGCGCTCTTGAGGCGCGCCTGAAGGACCTGCTCGTCCTCTACCGCGCCTTCGCGGAATACGAGGAGGGCAGATTCATCACGGCGGAGGAGACGACCGGACTCCTGGCCGCCTGCCTGCCCAAAGCGCGCTCCGTGCAGGGGGCGGTGATCGTCTTCGAGGGGTTCACGGATTTTACCCCCGTCCAGTACCGCGTGATCCGGGAGCTGCTCGGATGCGCGAAGGAAGTGATCTTCAGTATCACCGGCCCCGCCGGGGACGGGAGACAGCGGTGGGAGGCCGCCGCGGCGGGCAGGATCGGCAGTGAGCAGGCCCTGTTCTACGCCAGCCGGAAGATGGTGAGGGATCTCACCGTCATCGCGCAGGCGGCCGGAGCTTCGCACGGGGAGGACCTGTACCTCTCCGGAGGCCGCAGATTCGCCTCCGCGCCGGCCCTGGCGCATCTCGAGAGGGAGATCTTCCGGTCCCCGGCGGGGGTCTATACGGAGGATCCGGGGGACTCGCTGCAGTGCCGGGCCGCGAGGGATCCGGAGAGCGAGGCGCGCGCAGTCTGCATGCAGATCCGCTCGCTCGTCCTGGAGAAGGGATATGACTACCGGGACATCGCCGTCGTGACGGGAGATCTCGACACGTATGGCCCCCTTATCGAGAAGATGGCCGCGAGAAGCGGCATCCCCGTCTATCTGGACCGCACCTCCATGATCCTGCAGAGTCCGCTCACGGACGGCATCCGCAGCGCGCTGTCCGTCGTCACGGAGAGCTTCTCCTACGAATCCGTCTTCCGCTATCTGCGCAGCGGCCTCAGCCGCATCACGCCGGAGGAGGCGGACCGCCTTGAGAACTACTGCCTCCGCCACGGGATCCAGGGGAGAAAGAAATGGAGCACCGCCTTCGATGAGGAGAATGAGGCCTCCCGCAGGCGGCTGCTGGCGGAACTCGAACCGCTGACCGGTCCTGCGGAGGAGCGGGCCGGCGGGCGCAGGCATATGACGGCCGGACAGAGAACGGAGGCGCTCTACGCCTTCCTGACCGGTGTGGACGCCTTTGCAGCCACGGAGAAGATCGCGGACGATTTCGCCGCAGCGGGGGATCCGGTGCAGGAACGCCTGTACCGCCAGCTCTACGGCGCGCTCATGCATCTGCTGGAGCAGATCTGGCAGCTGCTGGGCGACGAGGAGATTTCCGCGAAGGACTATCTGGAACTGCTGGAAGCCGGCTGCAGCGCGGTGCGCCTCGGGACGCTCCCGCAGAAGGCGGACCGGATCCTGGTCGGCGACATCCGCAGGACGCGCCTGCCGGAGGTGCGGGTGCTCTTCGTCACAGGCGTGAACGACGGCATCATCCCGCAGGCGGCCTCGAAAGGCGGGATCCTCTCGGATATGGACCGGGAATTCCTCAAGAGATCCAATCTGGAACTGGCGCCGGCGCCCCGCGAGCGCATGTTCGCGCAGCGGTTCTACCTCTACCGCGGCATGACCAAGGCGTCGGACGCGCTGCTCCTGTCCTGGTCGGACACTGGCGCGGACGGAAAGAGCCTGCGCCCGTCCTACCTGATCGAGACGCTTCGGAAGATGTTCCCGTCGATGCGGCTGACAAGGTCCGAGGAGACTTCTCCCGAGGACGGCATCAGCTGTGTCCGGGACGCGATGCCGCAGGCCGCGGCATCCCTGCACGCGCTGTCCGAAGGGCGCAGCGGGAGGGAGGCCGTCACACTGTACGGCACCCTTTATGCCTATGCAGGCACAGAGGAGAAGGAGCGGCTGCGCGCCCTGCGCGAGGCGGCCTTCTTCCGGTACGCGCCGGAGAAGCTGCGGCCGGAGACGGCGGCGGCCCTGTACGGGAACACGCTGGAAGGAAGCGTGACGATGCTTGAGACGGCGGCCGGCTGCATGATGCGGCAGTTCCTCCGCTACGGACTGCGGCTGAAGGAGCGGGAGGAATACATCTTCCGGCCGGTGGACGCGGGGACGGTCCTGCATGCCGGCATGGAGCGGTTCTCCGGCATGCTGCGGGAGCGGGGCGTCAAATGGACGCAGCTCCCCCCGGAACTGACCGGGAAGCTGGTGAAGGACGCCCTGGAGGAGACAGCCGCCCTCTACCATGATTTGATCCTTTACGCGACGAAGCGCAGCGAACACCGCCTGCACAGGATGGAGGAGATCCTCCTGCGCAGCGTGCAGGCACTCTGCTATCAACTGGAGCAGGGAGACTTCGAGCCCTGGGCCTACGAACTGGTCTTCGGGGAGGGGAGACGCGGCGGGCAGCTGCGCTATCCGCTCTCCGGGGGCAGGCAGCTCCTCCTGAGAGGCAAGATCGACCGGGTGGACCTCTGCAGGCAGGAAGAGGGCACGTACGTGAAGATCCTCGATTACAAATCCGGGAACCGGGACCTGGACGTGCAGGAGATGCTGGCGGGCAGGCAGGTCCAGCTGCTTCTCTACATGAACGCCGTGCTCCGGATGCTCTCCGGGGAGGGGGACGGCAGGAAGGCGTTTCCGTCGGCCATGTTGTATTTTCACCTCACTGACCCGGTGCTGAAGGAATCGGATGTGGCGGACCCGGCGGAGGCAGATTCCGGGGAGGACCCTTACAGGGAGGTCATGCTCGGGCGGATGCGTCCCACCGGCATGGTCCGGACAGGCGGCCCCGATCCGGAGCTGCTGGACCACAGCGGCGATAAGCGCTCGAAAGTGATCCCGCTCAACAGAAAGAAGGACGGGACGCCCGGCGCCGGCTCGCAGGTCTACACGCAGGAGGAATTCGACGCCCTGACGGAGACGGTCGGCGCGAAGATCCGGGAGATCGCCGAGGCGGTCCTGGACGGGGAACACTCGGCCTTCCCGGCGCGTCCGGAACCGGAGAAGAGCGCATGCAAATACTGCGAGTTCCGGGAGGTCTGCGGGTTCGACCTCAAGACACCCGGCTATCATTACAGCAGATGACATGGAGTAGATATGGCGATCCAGTTTACGGAAAGACAGCAGCGCGTCGTGGACGCGAGGGGGCACAACGTGCTCGTGTCCGCGGCGGCGGGCAGCGGCAAGACGGCCGTCCTCACCGGCCGCATCGTGGGGATGGTCTGCGACCCGGAGAGGCCTGTCGGCATCGACAGGCTCCTCGTCGTGACCTTCACGAAGGCCGCGGCGTCGGAGATGCGGGAGAGGATCGGAAAGGCCCTGCGCGAGAGACTCGCGGAGGACCCCGCGAACGAATATCTGCAGACCCAGGAGGTGCTGCTGCAGAAGGCGCAGATCACGACCATCGACAGCTTCTGCACCTATGTGCTGCGCAACCATTTCAGCGCGATCGACCTGGACCCCGGGTTCCGGCAGATGGACCAGACGGAGGCGGACCTCCTGCGGGCCGACGTCATGGACGCGTTCCTGGAGGAACAGTATGCGGAGGGCGACCCGTCTTTTCTCGCGTGCGAGGAATATTTCTGTATGGGTGCCGATGACCGGCGCCTTGCGGACATGATCCTGGCCCTCCTGCAGCAGGCGGAGAGCCATCCGCGGCCGCCGGTGTGGCTCCGCGCGCACAGGGACGACTATACCTGCGCGGATCCGGAGGAACTGCTGCGCCAGCCCTGGCTGCAGAGCTGTGTGCGGCAGATGCGGGAGACGGCGGAAGGCGTCCGCATGGACTACAACCTGATGTGCAACCTGTGCCTGCAGGGCGGCGGACCGTACCCGTATGAGGAGTTCCTGCGGGCGGAGCGGGACGAGATCTTCGCGCCCATGCCCCCTGCAAACGGCGGCGAGGTCTCCGCGGAGGCGCTCCTGGAATCCCTGCGCGCTGTCGCACAGCACAGCTTCGCGAAGCTTCCTTCCTTCACGGCGAAGAAATATCCCGACGTGGATCCCGCCGCGAGGGAGGCCGTCAAGAAGCTCCGGGACGGCGCCAAGAAGAAACTCGCCGGCCTGCTGGGACAGCTCCGCAGAACGGACGCGGAGAGCCTGTATCAGGAGATGCAGACAGCCGGTCCCCACGTACAGAAGCTGTTCGACCTGACGATCGCGTTCCGCGAGAGGCTGGCGGAGGAGAAAAGGGAGAAGAACGCCATCGATTTCTCCGACCTGGAACACTTCGCGCTGGAGATCCTGACGCAGGAGCAGGTGGACGGGACGCTGGGGCCTTCGGAGACCGCGCTGGCCTTCCGCAAGCACTATCAGGAGATCCTGATCGATGAGTACCAGGACAGCAACGAGGTGCAGGAAGTGCTGCTCGGCATGATCTCCGGGGAGCAGGAGGGCCGCCGCAACCGCTTCATGGTCGGCGACGTGAAGCAGAGCATCTACAAATTCCGTCTGGCGCGTCCGGAGATCTTCATGGACAAATACGACGCCTACACCCCCGGCGACGCGGAGACGGAGCGCATCGACCTGGACCAGAACTTCCGGAGCCGCGAGGAAGTGCTGGCCGGTGTCAACGCGGTCTTCCGCCGGATCATGCGGCGGGAGATCGGCGGGATCGATTACACCGACGAGGCTGCCCTGAAGCCCGGCGCGAACTATGCGATGCCCGGACCGGAAGCGGCAGCGGGCGATCCCTACCGCACAGAGCTTCTCTATGTCTGCACGAAGGGCGGGGAGGATCTCCCGGAGGACTCTGCGGACGAGGAGGAAGGACCGGCTGAGGAGCTGACGAATCCGCAGAAGGAAGCGGCCGTGATCGCGGCGAAGATCCGGGAGCTGGTCGGCCATTTTCCGCTGCAGGATACGGAGCCGGGGAAGTTCCGCACAGCCCGCTACGGGGACATCGTGATCCTGCTGCGCTCGGCGGCGGGATGGAACGAGCAGTTCCGCGAGGTCTTCGAGAAGCAGGGGATCCCGGTCCACGTCGACTCACGGACCGGCTATTTTGCCGCCAGGGAGATCCGTGAGGCACTGCAGCTGCTGCGCGTCCTCCTCAATCCGAGACAGGACCTTGCGCTGTACAGTGTGATGCACGGGTACTTCGGAGGTTTCACCTCCGACGAGACCGCCATGATCCGGGCGAACTGCCGGGAAGGCGGCCTCTGCGACGCGCTGGAGCAGTACGCGGAGAGCGGGCCGGACCTGCCGCTTCGCGCCCGGTGCGGGGAATTCCTGCAGAAGATCCGCCGCTGGAGGCAGCGTGTGCCCTTCTGTACTGTCGCACAGCTTCTCACAGAACTGTTTGAGGAGAGCGGGTATACCGATTACTGCGCGGCACTTCCCGGAGGGGAGCAGCGGACGGCCAACCTGCAGCTCCTGATGGCGCAGGCGGACGCTTTCGACCGGATGTCCTACACGGGCCTCCTCCGCTTCCTCCGCTACATCGACAATATCCGCCAGCGCGAGCTCGACGCCGGCGAGGCCAATATCCTCGACGAAAACGCGGACGTCGTGCGGATCATGACCATCCACAAGAGCAAGGGCCTGGAGTTCCCGATCTGCTTTGTTTCGGGGCTGGCGAAGCGCTACAGTTTCCGCAACGACCGGGGCGGCAGCATGCTCATCGACAGCGACTGGGGCATCGGCGTGGACCTGGCCGACACGCGGCACAGGGTCCGCGGCGGCACGCTGCGCAAGACGGCGATCGGCGAGAAGATCCTGCGGGACAGCCTGGGTGAGGAGCTGCGGGTGCTCTACGTGGCGATGACGCGCGCGAAGGAGAAGCTCTTCCTCACCATGCAGGTCGGCGACCCGGACAAGACCTTCGCCGGCTGGAGCAGCACCGCGGAGGCCTACAGACAGATCATGAACGGGAAGGGACCCCTTCCCGCGGAGATGCTGCGGAGCTCGTCCTGCTTCGCGCAGCTCATCTACACGGCGGTCTCCGGGGAGGCGGGAATGCCGGCCGAGGAGATCGGGGAGAGCGGCAGTGCGCTGTTCGTCTCCTCCGTGGTCACGCCCGGGGACCTGGCGGTCTCCGAACAGGAGGAGCTCGCCTCCATGGCGCGGGCAAAGGAGGGCCTGCTTGCAGCGGAACAGGCGGCGGAGAGCGGTGTGCCCGGTACCGCGGAGGATCTGTATGATCCCGCACTTGCGGAGGCCCTCCGCACGAAGCTGTCGCGCCGCTACGCCAGGGAGGACCTGCGGGACCTCTGCCTGAAGACGAGCGTCTCGGAGCTCAAACACGCGGCGATCGAGCGACTGGCGGCGGATATGATGCTCGAAGAGGACAGCGCCGGAGAAGGCGCCGCGGAGCTGTTCCCGGATCCCTCCCGGGAGGAATACATCCCCTTCTTCGCCCGCAAGGCAGCTGCGGACACAGAGGCGGCGCAGGGCGGTGAGACCGAAGCACCTGCCGCCGGAGGGGAGAGACGCGCGGCCGTATCCGGCACCGCGTACGGCACGGCCGTGCACAGATTTATGGAATGCGCCGACATGCGGCGCAGGGAGGAGATCGCGGAGGACCCGCAGCCCTTCATCGACAGGATGCAGGAGCTCGGCCTGCTCACGGAGGAGCAGGCGGCGGCCCTGCCGCGCCGGAAGCTGCGCAATTTCTTCCGCGGAACGCTCGCAAAGAGGATGGCCAGGGCCGCGGAGAGCGGGCAGCTCCGAAAAGAGCAGCCTTTCGTGCTGGGCATCTCCGCCGACCGTCTGCGGGAGACGCTTCCGCAGGACGAGACCGTGATGATCCAGGGGATCATGGACGCCTTCTTCGTGGAGGACGGAGGGATCGTGCTGATCGATTACAAGACGGACAGGATCCGGACGGGAGAGGAGCTGGCGGAGAGATACCGCGTGCAGATCGACTGCTACACGGAAGCCCTGGAGAGGATCCTGGAGCTCCCCGTGCGGGAGCGCATCCTCTACTCCTTCGCCCTGGAGGAGGAAGTGCGGCTATGAGAGAAGTCCTGGGCGCGTGGGCGTTCTTCACGATCACAGACCTGGCGGTGCAGGAGGTCCTCCGGATCCTGCTGTCCTCCGCCGTCTCCGCAAGGGCGGACCTGGCCGTATGGGCGATGGAGCACGCGCTCCTGCTGCAGGCGTTGATCGCGGCAGTCGGAGCGGCGGTGGCCTGCCTCCCTTATCTCGGCCGGATCCGCTGGGAGACGGGATTTCCGGACAGACCTTTCACCGGCATCGCTTCGAACAGGACCGTGCTGCTCATCCTGTCCGGACTGTCCGGGGCGGTCGCCGCGCAGATCGCCGTATCCCTCGCGCTGGGCGGGACAGGCGTGAACGCGGTCTTCCTGCAGGACAGCCGGCCGGCCTGGGAACTGCCGGAGGGCGGGATCCCTTCCGTGTGGGACCTGGGGACCATGTGCATCCTGTACGGTGTCCTGACGCCGGTGATCGAGGAACTGTTCTTCCGGGGCCTGCTCTTCGGGAAGCTGCGGAGGTCCTGCGGATGCACGGCCCTGCGGGCGAATCTTCTGACGGCGCTGCTTTTTGCCATATATCACGGTTCTATACCCACCGGGCTCTATGCCTTTCCGGTCGGCCTGCTCCTTGGGAGGGCCGCCGCGCAGACGCGGTCGGTATGGCCGCCCATCCTCCTGCATGGACTGATCAACCTGGTCATGCTGCAGCTGTCCTGGCGCGGCGCGCTGGCCCACATCACGGCCCCGGCCTGGCTGGCCCTGTTCCTGGTGCTGACGATCCTCACGCTGGTCCTCCCGGACAGGGGAGGAGAGCCTCCGTCAGACGCGCAGAAACGGCGGGAGAATTAAAGAAAAATCCTGTTGCGCAGAAGAAATGCGCATGCTATAATTGGAAAGCTGTTTGACAGCAGAAATACAGATCATCATACAGGACGCTTGAACCAGAGGCACCGCCCCGGGCGTCCAGGTAAGGAGGACAAGATGAGACAGGATATTCACCCCAAGTATTATCAGACGACCGTCACCTGCAACTGCGGCAACACCTTCGTGACCGGCTCCACCAAGCCCGAGATCCACGTGGAAGTCTGCTCCAAATGCCATTCTTTCTACACCGGCACGCAGAAGACGGCAGCTGCCAAGGGCCGTATCGACCGCTTCAACAAGAAGTACGGCTTCAGCAACAACTAGGATCCAGTTTGATTTACAGAAAGACAAGGCGGAGGAACTCTCTGCCTTGTTTTTGTTATATGGAATTGTGATATGCACAGGAAAGGAACAGCCGTGGCAGAACAGACGAACGGGCCGGCCTGCGGTCTCGTATATTCGGGGATCGGGGGACAGGCGGTACTCGAGGGGGTAATGATGCGCAGCGGGGCGGATTACGCGGTCGCGCTGCGGCGCGGCGACGGGAGGATCACCGTCCACAAGCAGCGGTACGAGGGACTTCTGGCGGGATCGCCGCTCAGAAAGATCCCGCTGGTGCGCGGGGTGATCGTCTTCATCGATTCACTGGTCCTGGGCATGCGCTGCACCAACGAGTCCTCCGACGCCTACATGGAAGAGGAGGGCGCAGAGGGAAGCTCCTCCGGGGACAGCGGATGGATGACCGCGGCCGTAGTGGTCCTGGCCTTCGCCCTGGCGATCGGACTGTTCATGCTGCTGCCGTATTTTCTCTCGGCCCTGATCGGCAGACTGATCGGGAACCGCCTTCTGACGGTGATCCTGGAAGGTGTGCTGCGCGTGCTGATCTTCATCGCCTATGTGGCCGGCATCAGCCTCATGGAGGACATCCGCCGGCTCTACCGCTTCCACGGGGCGGAGCACAAGTGCATCAACTGCATCGAGAGCGGCCTGCCGCTGACCGTGGAGAATGCCCGCGCCAGCACGCGCTTCCACAAGCGCTGCGGGAGCAGCTTCCTGATGTTCGTGGTGCTGGTGAGCATCGTGGTGTGCTTCTTCATCCGGACCGAGCAGCCGCTGCTGCGGGTAGTGCTGCGGATCGCCCTGTTCCCCGTGATCGCCGGGATCTCCTATGAGTTCATAAGACTGGCCGGGACCTATCAGAACCCGGTCCTGAACGCGATCTCCGCGCCGGGGCTGTGGCTGCAGCGGATCACCACCGGGGAGCCGGACGACGAGATGCTCCGGGTGGGCATCGCCTCCGTGGAGGCGGTCTTCGACTGGAAGACCTGGCTCTGCGAGAACTACGGGTTCCGGAGAGAGGACCTGCCGGACAATGGTGTGACATTCGAACTGACGGAGGATGAGGATGCGGTACAGGGAAGCCTATGATCTGGGCAGGGGACAGCTCGCCGCGTTCCTGCAGGAGCGGGAGCGGGACCTGGAGGCGCGCCTCCTGCTGGAGCATGTCTGCGGGACGCGCCTGGAGACACTGCTCACGGAGCCGGAGCGTCCGCTGACGGAGGACGAGGAGACGCGGTACCTGCAGCTTCTCGCCCGCAGAGGAGAGAGGATCCCGCTGGCGTATCTCTGCGGGGAGGCCTCCTTCATGGGCCTGACGTTCGCGGTCAATGAGGCGGTGCTGATCCCGCGGCAGGACACCGAGCTCCTGGTCGAGGAGGCGATGCAGCAGATGACCGGCGGCACCCGCGTGCTGGACCTGTGCACCGGCAGCGGCTGTGTGCTCCTCAGCCTGCTGCACTATTCGATGGACTGCGAGGGGACCGGCACGGACCTGTCGGAAGAGGCCCTCGCCGTTGCAAGAGAGAATGCCGGGCGGCTGGGACTCTCGGACACAGCTTCTTTCCGTCACGGAGACCTGTTCGGGGCGCTGGATCCCGGCGACCGGCCTTACGACCTGATCGTCTCGAATCCGCCTTACATCCGGACGGATGTGATCGGCACACTGATGCCGGAAGTGCGCGCCCACGAGCCGGAGATGGCGCTGGACGGCGGCCCGGACGGGCTCGCTTTCTACCGCCGGATCGCGAAGGAGGCGCCGGCGCACCTGACGATCGGGGGCGGTCTCCTGATGGAGATCGGCTATGACCAGGGGGACGCTGTCCGGGAGATCCTGGAGCGGGAAGGCTACTACGAGGTGGAGGTCCGCAAGGACTACAACGGACTGGACAGGGTCGTCTCCGCCGTCCGCAGCATGCATATGAGGACCTCATTATGATGGATAAACTGGAGGCGCTGCTCTACCGCAGCGAAGATATCGCCAGGGAGCTGATGGATCCGGCCGCCGCGCAGGACCAGAAGCGGTTCCGGGCACTCATGAAGGAGCAGAGCGAACTGCAGCCCGTCGTCGACACCTATTCGGAATACAAAAAGGCGCTGGAGATGCGCGAGGAGGCTGCCGCCATGCTCGCGGAGGAGAGCGACCCCGAGATGCGGGAGCTCGCGAAGGAGGAACTGGCGCAGGCCGGCGAAGACGCGGAGCGGCTGGAGAGAGAACTGCGCCTGCTCCTGATCCCGAAGGACCCCGACGACGAGAAGAACGTCATCGTGGAGATCCGCGCCGGTGCCGGCGGGGACGAGGCGGCCCTCTTCGCCGCAGAGATCTACCGCATGTACGTCCACTACGCCGAGCGGCGCAGGTGGAAGGTCGAGACCCTCGACTACGAGGAGATCGGCATCGGCGGCATGAAGTATGTGAATTTCGTCGTCAGCGGAAAGGGCGCTTACGCGAGCCTCAAGTATGAGAGCGGCGTGCACCGCGTCCAGCGCGTGCCCGTCACGGAATCCGGCGGCCGGATCCACACCTCGACCATCACGGTCGCGGTCATGCCCGAGGCGGACGAGGACATCCGCATCGACATCCCCGACAAGGACGTGCGCATCGACGTCATGCGGGCCTCCGGCAACGGCGGACAGTGCGTCAATACGACCGACTCGGCCGTGCGCCTGACGCATTATCCCACCGGCATCGTCATCTACAGCCAGACGGAGAAATCGCAGCTGCAGAACCGCGAGAAGGCCTGGAACCTGCTGCGCTCCAAGCTCTACGACCTGGAAAAACAGAAGCGCCACGACGCCGAGGCGGACCTGCGCAGATCCCAGATCGGGACCGGGGACCGCAGCGAGAAGATCCGGACCTACAATTTTCCCCAGAGCAGGGTGACAGATCACAGGATCCATTTAACTTTATATCGTTTAAGTGATATTATGAATGGGGACCTGGATGAGATCATCGGGGCCCTGACGGCAGCGGACCAGGCAGCGAAGCTCTTAAAGCTTCAGAAAGAGTGAGCGTGGCGGAAGATGGACCTGAAGGAATGCAGAGAGCGGATCGACGTGATCGACGCGCAGCTGGCGGCGCTCTTCACGGAGCGCATGGAAGTCGCGGAAGCGGTCGCGCGGTATAAGATCGACCACGGCATGCAGGTGCTGGACACGGCGAGAGAGGCACAGAAGCTGGACAAGGCGGAGACCATGGTGCCCGCGAAGGAGCGCGAGGGGATCCGGGAAGTGTTCACACTGCTCATGGCGCTCAGCAGGCGCAGGCAGCACGAGCTCCTGCAGCAGGCAGGGCCGGAAAGCGGAACAGAGGAGAGAGATACACAGTAAGGGGGAGTAACGATCATGGCGGTGCATCTTTTTGCGGCCATAGACGTGGGAAGCTATGAGATCGAGATGAAGATCTACGAGCTGTCCCGCAAGAACGGGATCCGGCTGATCGACGACATCATGCACCGGATCGACCTGGGCACGGACACGTATTATCACGGCCGGCTCAGCGCGGCGCACGTGTCGCAGCTGAAGGCGACGCTGCGGGAATACGCGGCGATCATGAAGAACTACGGCGTGGAGGCCTATCGCGCCTGCGGCACCAGCGCTTTCCGGGAGATGTACAATTCCTCCCTGGTGCGCGCGCAGATCGAACAGGATACGGGCATTCAGGTCGAAGTCCTCGCGAACGCCGAGCAGCGGTTCCTGGACTACAAGTCCGTGGCTTTCAAAGGCGCGGATTTCGAGAAGGTCCTCGCGGATCCCACGGCGATCGTGGACCTCGGCGGCGGAAGCATCCAGATCTCCCTCTTCGAGAAGGACCGCCTCGTGGCGACGCAGAACATCCGTCTGGGCATCCTCATCATTCTGGAGCGCCTCCACAGGATCCGCTCCACGCAGGCCCGCGCGGAGGGCCTGATCGAGGAGATGGTGAACTCCCAGCTGGCGATCTTCCGCAAGCTCTACATGAAGAACCGCGAGATCCGCAACATCATCGTCGTCGACGACTACATCTCCGAAGTCGCCCGCAAGAACGGACCGATGCTGCACAAGTCCGGCGTCACGGGCACCGGGGAATTCACCGGCGCCGAGTTCATCGAGGTCTCGGCCTTCAACGATTTTCTCGAGAAGATCTCGGCGGTGAACCGCCAGGAGCTCTCGAGGATGCTGAGCATCTCGGACGACTATATCCCGCTTCTGCAGATCTCCGCGGTCACCGTGCGCTGCATCGCCAAGATGATGCACGCCCAGCAGATCTGGGTCCCCGGCGTCACGCTCTGCGACGGTATCGCCTATGATTATGCCCAGAAGAACCGCTACATCTCTGCGGCGCACGACTTCGAGGGCGACATCATCGCCTGCGCGCAGGAGACCGGCAAGCGCTACAAGTGCAGTGTGGACCGCAGCACGACGATGTGGGAGCTGGCGGAGCGCATTTTCGACGCCACCAAGCGGTACCACGGCATGGGAGACAGGGAGAAGCTGCTCCTCCGGATCGCCATCATCCTGCACGACTGCGGCAAATACATCAGCATGACCAACCTCGCCGAGTGCTCCTACAACATCCTGATGTCCACGGAGATCATCGGCGTCTCGGGCACCGAGCAGGAGATCATCGCCAATGTCGTGAGGTTCAACCACGACGAGTTCGTCTACTACGAGTCGCCCGACAATATCTCGGAACTGAGCCCGGAAGCGTACATGGTCATCACGAAGCTGACGGCCATCCTGCGCGTCGCAAATGGTCTCGACCGCTCGCACAAGAAGAAATTCAGCGGGCTGAAGGTCCGTGTGCGGGAAGGAGAACTGATCATCACGGTGGACGCAAAGAAGGACATCACGCTGGAGAAGGGCCTGTTCGGCCGCCGCGCGGAGTTCTTCGAGGAGGTCATCGGCCTCACGCCGGTGATCCGCCAGCGATGATCCGGACGAGTCCAAAGGGAGGAGTATGCGATGCCTGACAATAAGAAAACCCCTGAGAACAAGAATCAGATCCGCCTCACGGACCCGGCCTTCTACGAGAACCGGGAGCTGAGCTGGCTGCAGTTCGAACGCCGCTGCCTTTCCGAGGCGCGCACCAAGGAGAATCCGCTGCTGGAGAGACTCAAATTTCTGAGCATCACCGCGTCCAACCTGGATGAATTCTTCATGGTGAGAGCGGCGTCCCTGCAGGATATGGTGAATGCCGGCTACAAGAAGAAGGACATCGCCGGCATGACGGCTTCCCAGCAGCTGGAGGCGATCCTCGAGGACACGCACAAGTTCGCGAACCAGCAGTACTGGACGCTGAACCGGATGCTGCTGCCGGAACTGCGCGAGAACGGGATCCTGCTCTGCGACGAGGAGGAGCTGACGAACGCGGACCGGAAATTCCTCGACGCCTTCTTCACGGAGGAACTGTTCCCTGTCCTGACCCCGATGGCGGTGGACAGCTCCCGCCCCTTCCCGCTGATCCGGAACAAGTCCCTGAACCTCGGCGCGCTGGTCGCGAGGAAAGAGGACGCAGGCCCCGGCATCCTGAGCCGCGCGCACACGGAGAGCAAGAAGGCTGAGAAGTCCGAGAAGGGAGAGAAGGGCGACAAGAGCGGCAAGGGAGGCAAGAACAAAGAGGCGCGTGCGAACTACGAGTTCGCGACGGTCCAGGTGCCCTCCGTGGTCTCCAGGATCGTCACGCTTCCCGACAGAGGGGACGGCCTGACGAGGCTCATCCTGCTCGAGGACGTCATCCGCATGAACATGAGCCGGCTCTTCCAGAGCTATGACGTGGTCACGGTGGGCGCGTACAGGATCACCCGCAACGGCGATCTCACCATCGACGAGGAGGAGGCCGAGGACCTGCTCCTGGAGATCGAGAAACAGCTCAAGAAGCGGCAGAGAGGCTACGCCATCCGCCTCGAGATCGAGAAGGACATGGACGAGCGCCTGCTGCACATCCTGGAGAAGGAACTGTCTGTAGGCAAGGAGAAAGTCTACGAGACCGACGGCCCTCTGGACCTGACCTTCCTGATGAAGATCTGGGGCCTGGACGGCTTCGAGGACCTGCATGAGCACCGCTACGCACCGCCGCAGCCCGTGCCGCAGCTCCCCGCCGGCTGCAACATCTTCGAGCAGATCCGGAAGGGCGACATCTTCCTCCACCATCCTTACCAGACTTTCCAGCCGGTCATCGACTTCGTCGCGGATGCGGCGACGGATCCGGAAGTGCTGGCCATCAAGCAGACGCTCTACCGCGTCAGCGGCAATTCGCCCATCATCGCGGCTCTCGCAAGAGCTGCCGAGAACGGCAAGCAGGTCACGGTCCTGGTCGAGCTGAAGGCCCGCTTCGACGAGGAGAACAACATCGTCTGGGCGAGGAAACTGGAGCAGGCCGGCTGCCACGTGATCTACGGCCTCGTCGGCCTCAAGACACACAGCAAGATCACGCTGGTCGTCCGCAAGGAAGAGGACGGGATCCGCAGGTACGTCCACCTGGCGACGGGCAACTACAACGATTCGACCGCCAAGCTGTACACGGATATCGGCATCCTCACCTGCCGGGAGGGCATCGGCGCGGACGCGACGGCCTTCTTCAACATGCTTTCCGGCTACTCGGAGCCCCGCAGCTGGAACAGCCTGTCCCTGGCGCCGCTGTGGATGAAGGACCGCTTCCTGTACCTGATCGACCGCGAGCGCAGGCATGCGCTCCGCGGAGAGCCCGCCCTCATCAAGGGCAAGATGAACGCGCTCTGCGAGCCGGACGTGATCCGCGCCCTCTACGAGGCGTCCGCGGCCGGCGTCGAGATCGACCTGATCGTCCGCGGGATCTGCTGCCTGAAGGTCGGCATCCCCGGCGTCAGCGAGAACATCCATGTGCGCAGCATCGTCGGCAATTATCTGGAGCACAGCCGGATCTACTATTTCCACAACGCCGGCAATCCGGAGATCTATGGGTCCAGCGCCGACTGGATGCCCCGCAACCTGGAGCGCCGCGTGGAGATCCTGTTCCCTCTGGAGGACGAGATCTGCAGGGAGAAAGCTCTCCACATCCTCGACCTGGAACTCGCGGACACAGTGAAGGCCCACATCCTGAAGCCGGACGGCAGCTATGAGCGCGTGGACCGCCGCGGCAAAGAGACCGTCAACTCCCAGCTCATTCTCGGCGAGGAGGCGAAGCGCGAGGCGGAGGCGCCGTCCTTCGGCGCGGCCGGGCGCGTCTTCATCCCCGTCCAGGCGGCAGAGCCTGAAGAATGAAACTGACCTGTTCACACTTTGGCAAGGAACGGAAACCCTATCATGAATGACACATACAACCACCAGACCAATGTTTCAAACGGCAGAAGCACGGATGCAAACGCATCGGCGCTTCTGCCGATCCTCCTTTTCCTGATCCTCTATCTCGGCAACGGCATCTATTTCGAGTACATCCGCCCTTCGGAGGGGCAGATGGGCTTCTATGTGGTGTCGGTCGTGCTCGCCTTCTCCATCTCCCTCATCGCGGCCTTCTTCCAGGACCGCACACACACCTTCGAGGAGAAGATCCACATCTGCGCGAAGGGGATCGGCGATGACAACATCGTCATCATGCTGCTGATCTTCCTGATGGCGGGCGCATTCGGAGGGATCGCCGCCCAGGCGGGCGGCGCCGCCAGCACTGCCAACCTGCTTCTCAGCATCGTGCCGGGCAAATTCGCGGTCCCGGGCCTGTTCCTGATCGCCTGCCTCATCTCCATGGCCATGGGGACCAGCGTNNTGATCATGTGCCTGGTCTTCGTGCTCGCGGGCGCGTTCACCGGCGCGGTGAAGTCGGCGGGCGGCGTGGAGAGCACCGTGAACTTCGCCCTCAGCGTGCTGCCGCCCGGCATCGTGCTGCCCGGCCTCTTTCTGGTGGCCTGCTTCATCTCGCTGTCCATGGGCACCTCGGTGGGCACCATCGCGGCGCTCGCGCCCATCGCCATCGGGGTGGCGGAAAAGACCGGCCTGGGCGGCGCGGTCTGCCTGGGCACCATCGTGGGCGGCGCCATGTTCGGCGACAACCTCTCGTTCATCTCCGACACGACGATCGCGGCGACGAAGACCCAGGGCGTGGGGATGAAGGACAAGTTCCGCACCAACATCCAGGTCGCCCTGCCGGCGGCTGTGATCACCCTGATCATCCTGGCCGTCTACGCGTTTCTCAGCAAAGAGGCGCCGATGGGCAGCTATGACTATCAGGTCGTGCAGGCGCTGCCGTATTTTATCGTGCTGGTGCTTTCGATCGCGGGGATCAACGTCTTCGCGGTCCTGCTGACCGGCATCGTCCTGTTTATGCTGGCGGGTATGGTGACCGGCTCCCTCACATATGCCACGGCGCTGTCCTCCATGGGCAGCGGCATCTCCGGCATGTTCGAGACGATGATCGTGACCATCCTGGTGGCCTCCATTGCTTCCCTGATGCGGGAGAACGGCGGCTTCGCAGCCATTCTGGCCTTCATCCGGAGGCGGGCATCCGGGCGGCAGGGCGCCATGGCCGGCATCGCCTTCCTCACCGGCTTCATGGACATCGCGACGGCCAACAACACGGTGGCGATCGTCATCGCGGCACCTATCGCGAAGGAGATCAGCACGGAGTACGGCGTGGAGCCCCGCATGACGGCGTCGCTCCTGGACACCTGCTCCTGCATCGCGCAGGGCATCATCCCTTACGGCGCGCAGCTGCTCATCGCGGCCGGCCTGGCGGGGATCACCAGCGTCTCGCTGATCCCGTTCCTCGTCTATCCCTTCCTTCTGGCGGTGTTCGTCGGCATCTCTATCGTCCGCGGCTGACAGATCCGCTGCACAGCGGAGCGTGTGGATGCGGTTCCTGCTGATACAAAATGATCTAGCCAAATGAGTCCGAAGGTCAGGCGGGATGGGTCCGCGGCTCAGGCGGGCCACTCGCTGAGTTGTTCTTGCGTTTATACCGAATGCGCGGGAGAGGGACTGTCCCCAACTCGCCGGCCGCTCTGATGACCGGCCGGCTCAGACAAGGGGACATTACGGGCGGCAGGATCTGCCGCCCTCACCCTCTCCCGCGCATTTGCCATAAACGGAAAAACCCGGCGCTCATTCAAAGCCTGGCCAGCGGACCCATCCGGCCTGCCTGCGGAAACACCTTCGCTTGATTTCAATGGGAATCTTTGCGGAGGTGTTTGTTTTTATCTGGAAAACAAGCTGGTGACAAAGATATCAGGAGGAACCTTTGCGGGGATATTTATCTTGGGCAGGAAAATAAGATGCTGACAAAGAAATCAGCAGAAACCTTTGCGGGGATGTTTATCTGGAGAAGAAAAACAAGCTGATGACAAAGACTTTCGCAAAAACCTTTGCGGGGATGTTTGTCTGAAGAAGAAAAACAAGATGGTAACAAAGACTTGAACAGAAACCTTTGCGGGAGAGTAGTTGGTTGACATGGATGCACGGGAAGGTGGTGCAGAGCCGGAAGGCGGGCTCTGAATGAGTGGCTTGTGGCGCATGATTTTTATAAATATGCGGAGGATGGTGAGGGCGGCAGCTCCTGCCGCCCGAAAGTCCGTACTGTCTGAGGAGGCCGGTCATCGGAGCGGCCGACGAGTTGCGGACGATCCTTCCTCCGCGTATTATAAAAATCATTGCAGAGCTCCGCGAAATGAACCGCCCGCATTCCGGCTCTGCTGCACCTTCCCAGGCAGCATCCAGTTACTATTTTCCCGAATCGAGTAGGAGGGGGTGATTA
>DFIR01000030.1:4663-6510 GCA_002372815.1 Lachnospiraceae bacterium UBA3692 | reverse complement strand
ACTCTGCTGTCACGCAGAAAAATCCTGCCCTGCCCTTTCGGAGCAGATGCCTTTTCTCAAATTCTACCACGCGCCGCCCCGTTGTCACATCCGCGGGGTCCGAATTTCGCAGCACACACGACAATATAGCACATGGTCGCCGTGAACCAGGTCACCGGATAGATCATTACCACTTTTTCCGCCGCCGGCGCCCGCTGCATGATGACACTCAGCAGAATCAGCCTGAACGCGCAGAGGTTCAGGAGCGAAATAGCCATCGGGGCGACCGCGTCTCCTTTGCTGCGGAGCAGGGCGCCGAGCACTTCAAGGAAGACATAGAGAAAATAGAAAGGCCATGCGGCGCGGATCATGGATGCACAGACCATGGCGGCGGGACTGCCTGCGAGGAACACTCCGCTGATCTCCGTGCTGAAAAGGATCATGACCGCTGCGATCACGGCTGCAGACGCCGCTCCGGCACTGAGGATGAGGCCGCATCCCCGGCGGATCCGCTCTCTCTTCCCGGCCCCTTCGTTCTGGGCAAAATAAACCGCGGCCGCCTGCCCTACCGCCATGATCGGGTAATAGATGAAGTTCTCAGCCTTGAAATATGCGGTGAACGCCGCGATCGAAACCGCACCGAGACGGTTGATCTGTGACTGGACCAGAAGATTGGAAAACGTGATCACGGAAGCCTGCAGTCCCGCCGGTATCCCGATCTTCAGAATGCTCCGGGCAGTCTCCGCATCCGGAAGGCCGAATCCTGCAGGAAACACCGGCATCCGGCGCTTCGCCGGCCGGATTCGCCCGGCAGGGACATCGCTCTCCCGTCCCGGATCCGGCAGGGAGAATCGGGTGAGGATCGCTCTCCATACAAGGAGCATGGCGGATGACTGCGACAGGACCGTCGCCGCCGCAGCTCCTGCTATGCCCAGACGCAGGACACAGATCAGCAGATAATTGCAGGCGACGTTGATGAAACCTCCAGCCAGCTGGTACCGCACGGGAGTGCGGGAGTCTCCGGAAGCCCTCAGAATTCCTGCGCCGAGATTGTACCCGGCGATCGGGATCATGCTCAGGAAACAGATACGGAGATACAAGGCGGACTCCGGGCGTATCTCCGCGGGCACGCGGATCAGGACGACAAGCCGGGACATGGCTCCTATGCCCACTGCTGTCAGGACTGTCCCGGCGAGGATCGTGATCCGGGCGGAAGTCCGGATGAGCCTGTGAACCGAGGCTTTGTCTCCCCGGCCGAACGCCTGTCCCGCCAGTACGCCGGCGCCGACTCCCGTGCCGGTAAAAAAGCCGAGAACGAGCGTAAGCAGAATGCTCCCGGAACCGATCGCCGCGGCGGCGGCCGTTCCGAGGAACCGCCCCGCGAAGATGAGATCGACCGTGCTGTAAAGCTGCTGGACCAGGCTGCTCAGCAGAAAAGGAATGGCGAACAGAAACGTCTTTTTAAGGATCGGTCCCTCCGTCAGGTCGATCATGACTGCGGTTTCCCCGCCCTGACCAGGAACATCGGCACGGAGGCCTGGTTGATCTGCTCGTTGCGGTCCCACACCTGTCTCCACACATCCTCATCCGTACTGGCAGTCATTCCCAGCCCGGTAAGGAAGCGGGTATCCCATTCCGGCCGGTCGATCCGGGAGAATGGCAGCTGCCTCGCGATCGCCTCCATCGCCTCCGTGTCGGTACAGAGGTAGATATCGTCCTCTCCCGCCCGGGCGGTCATCCTGCGGTCGTTTTCGTACGCGGCCAGAGCCTTTTCATCAAACAGGAACCGGTAGTAGTTGGCGTCAAACACAAGAATGAGACCGCCCGGCCTCAGCACTCTCTCCCACTCGCGGTATGCGCGGTCGGGG
>DFIR01000030.1:0-4482 GCA_002372815.1 Lachnospiraceae bacterium UBA3692 | reverse complement strand
TCCTTCGCCTCCCCGAGCATGTCCGGTGTGTAATCCACGCCGGTGACGCGATGTCCCATCCCTGCGAGCAGGATCGACAGGAACCCCGGTCCGGTTCCGACCTCCAGTATGTCCAGGGTTTTGTTTCCCCCGAAATGCTCCTTCAGTTCCTTCCGGACGACGCCGCCCCACATCCGGAGATGGCCGTCGTCAAGTTCCGCCCGGATGATCCCCGTGTACGACGGGGCCCGGTTTGTCCAGTATGCCCGGTTCTCCTCCTCGATGCTCTTCCACCTGGTCGTCACTGCCGTATCGCTCATCGTTTCTTCCTTCCTTTACACCGCAAATGATTCCGCCGCGCCCAGCAGTTCCTTCGTGTAGGCGTGAACCGGCTCGCGGATCAGTTTCTGTGTCTCTCCTTCTTCCACGCAGGCGCCTTCCTTCATCACCATTACACGGTCGCACAGCATGCTGACCAGCGCGAGATCATGGCTGACAAACAGGATCGAGAGGTGCCTGTTCTCTCTCAGTTCCCGGAGCAGCCGGATCACCTGGGCCTGCGAGGTCACATCCAGCGCGCTCGTGATCTCGTCGCACAGCAGGATCTGCGCTCCGGAGAGCAGGGCGCGCACGATGGACATCCGCTGGCACTGCCCTCCGGACAGGGCCGATGGATGCCGGTCCAGAAGGTCCTCCGACATGCCGGTCTCCCGCAGAAGGCTGCGCATCTGCTGCTTCGCCTGTTCGCGGTCTGCGCCGGCAGGGATCGCCTCTTCCAGGGACCACCGCATCGTGTGCCGCGAATTGAACGACGCACCCGCGTCCTGGAAGATCATCTGCATGTATTTCCCGGCAGCCGACGGTCCGGCCCCTGTGAGATCTCTCTCCCCTGCAAGGACCCGCCCGCTTTCCGGCCGTTCCAGGCCGCAGGCCACCCGCAGTAGCGTACTCTTGCCGCTGCCGCTCTCCCCGACGATCCCGAGCACTTCTCCCCGGTGCAGCTGAAAGCTGATCTCCCGAAGCGGCGTAACGGTCCTGCCGGCGCTTCTGTATGTCTTGTTCAGATTGGTCCCTTCCAGAATGACCATATCTTCTTCCGTCTTTTTATCTGTCATCAAGGCCTCCGGCAGATTCTTCTCCGCTCCGTTCCCGTCCGGCCAGTTTCGGGACATCCCGCAGCAGCTGTCTGGTGTACTCCTGCACCGGTGCATTCAGGATCCAGTCCGCATCCTCCAGTTCGATCATCCTGCCGTCCTTCATGATCCCTATCTTCTCCGCCATTCTGCGGGCGATTCCGAGATGATGCGTCACCATGAGGATCGCAGTGCCAAGTTCCCGGTTCATCTGTTCCAGTTCCCGGATCACTTTGCCGGCGGTCGTCACGTCCAGGGCGCTCGTCACCTCATCGCACAGGAGAAGCCGGGGTTTCAGGAGCATTGCCGCAGCGATGGCGACGCGCTGGTTCATACCGCCGCTCAGTTCATAAGGCCGCAGCCGCAGAAGGCCCCTGGCATCCGCGAGTCCGACCGCTTCGAAGGCGCGGGCGGTCTCCGCAGGATCAAACTGCCTCCCGTGGCTTTGCATCGTCTCGCGCAGCTGCGCCTCAAAAGGACGGATCGGGTTGAATGAACCCGCGGGATTCTGGGGAATCAGTCCGATCTCCCCTCCCAGAAGGCTCCTCCTCTGCTCATCGGTCATCGCCGAGACCGGGCTGCCAAAGGCCCGGATGCTGCCGCCGGTCACGCGGACGCGGTCCATGCCGTGGACCGCCTTCAGCAGTGTTGATTTCCCGCTTCCGCTCTCTCCGACGATGCATATGATCTGCCCTGCCTTCACCGACAGCGAAATGTCCGTGAGGACGTCCTTCTCCCCATAGGAAGCTGACAGATGTTCAATACTCAGCAGTTCTTTCGCCATGGCAGTCTCCCGCTCCTTATGTGTGCCGCTCCGCCATCCGGTATTCCATGACGGCGTCTCCGAGATAATTGAAAACGAGGATCGTCAGGATCGTGGCGAGCGCCGGGAAAAGGACAGCCCACGGGGCGATCTGGATATATGCCCTCGACTCGCTGATCATGGATCCCCACTCCGCCTGCGGAGGAACGATGCCGAGTCCCAGGAAGGAAAGTCCCGAGATGCCGATCATTGTCGTTCCGATCTGGGTCAGCGCATTTGTCAGCAGCGGCTCCAGTACATTTGGCAGGATGTGGTGCAGCATAATATAAGGGCCGCTCTTCCCGGAGAGAAGGGCCGCCTGGATGTATGGCATCCCGCGGAGCGTCCTCGCGTGGCTCCTTGAAAGCCTTGCAAATCCGGTCCACATGGTGATCCCGAGTGCGGTCATCGCGCCGGCGATCCCTCCGCCGAGGATTCCGGCCACAGCGATCGCAATGACCATCTGCGGGAATGCAAGCATGATGTCGGCGACCCGCATGAGCAGGTCATCGATCCTGCCTCCGTAATACCCGCACAGGAGCCCGATCGCCGTGCCGATGACAAACGACACCGCCACCAGGAAAAAGGTCACGGCAATCGTCGTCCGCGCTCCCATCAGGACACGGGACAGGACGCACCTGCCGAGATTATCCGTCCCGAACGGGTACGCCGCGCACGGTGCGTGGCGGATGATCGCACTGTTTGTGCGATAGGGATCATTCGGCGAGAGCATTGGCGCGAGGAGCGCAACGGCGATAAGAATCACTGCCGCTGCCGAAGCGGCAATGATCCTGTATCTCTGTTTTTTTCTCTGATCGGAAACGGATCTTTTTATCTTCATTTCTGTGTGTTCAGGATGCGCGGATCCAGAATGCCGGCGATCACATCCGCGAGAAGGTTCACGCCCATGTAGATCGTCCCCATGATGAGCACGAAGCCCATGATGACCGGATAGTCACGCGCGTTAATGGAATCCATGACCAGTTTGCCGATGCCCGGCCAGCGGAATACGGTCTCGATGACGACGCTTCCTCCCATCAGAGTACCGACCGCCAGCGCCGCCATGGTCACGATATGCCCGAGGCTGTTGTACAGGACGTTTTTCCAGATGACATACCGCTCCCGGACGCCCCTGGCCCGGAGTCCTGTGACATACTCTTCCTGCAGTTCCCCGATCAGTTCCGAGCGGATCTGCCGCACGAACCGGCTGGCCAGCGGAATCGCGAGCGACAGGGCGGGCAGAAGCAGTCCGCGCAGATTCCCGGAAGCGATCACGGGCAGGAGTTTCAGCCGGATGCAGAAGAAATACATCAGCAGCACCGAGATCAGGAAATTCGGCAGCGAGTTGCCGACAAAAGAGACCACCCTGATCAGATGGTCCGCGGGGCCGTCCTGCCGGACCGCGGAGACGATTCCGAGCGGCAGTGCCGCGGCAAGGGAGATCAGGAGACTTAAGGAGGACAGGATCAGTGTATTCTTCAGGCCGGCTGCCAGCTTGCCCGCAACCGGCATGTCGTCCTTGAACGACACGCCGAAGTCCCCGCGCGCAATACTGCCGAGCCATTCTCCGTACCGGACAAAAAACGGGCGCAGGAGGCCCAGCCTCTCGCGCTCCGCCTGCAGGATCTCCTTCGTGACGACGATTCCCTGCGAGGTCAGCCGCTTCTCGGCGGGATCTCCCGGGGCCGCATACATCAGGGCAAACACCAGGAAACTCAGTATGATCAGTATGATGATAAGCTCCGCCGCGCGTTTGACCGCGCGACGGAGCAACAGGGGAGCAGATCTTTTCATGTCAGTTTATTTTGCGGGCATATCCGTCTCCGCGTCCACACCGTAGAAGTCGAAAGGTACATACTCGGCGAAGCCGCTGACGCCCGGCCGGAGCACTGTCGTGTTGTTGAACAGCCCGACATAGCCGAACGCGTTGTCGTCGATCGCGATCTGCACGATCTCGTTTGCCAGCTGCGCCCGCTTGTCCGTATCCACTTCATAGCGGAGCTGTTCGATCAGTTCCTGGCAGTGCGCATCCTCAAAGCCGGCCACGTTGTAGTAGGAGCCGTCCGCAAGGGTCGAATCGATGAAATAAAGCGGATCACCCGACTTGTCGGCGATCATGCAGTAGAGCGCGAGGTCGAAGTCGGCATTCGCGATATAAGTCGAATCCGGATCCTCTTCCACGCGCAGCGTGGAGTCGATGCCGATATCCCGGAGCTGTTCCTGGATCAGGACCGCCAGCGTATCGAGAGACCGCGCCGCGTAGTAGCAGATGCTGATCGACAGCTTCTCGCCGTCCTTCTCATAGATCCCGTCGCTTCCCTTCACATAGCCGTCCGCTTCCAGGAGTTCGACCGCCTTTTTCGTGTCGACCGCGGGAACCGTAACCTGGCCGTAGGCCGCCTCTGTCGAGAACGGGCCGACCGCAGGAGACACCGTGCCGGAGAGATACTCCGCGATCTTGTCCTTGTCCACCGTCAGGTTGATCGCCTCACGGACAGCGTCATCGAGCGTGTTCTCGTTCAGGATGTAGAACTGCAGCCGCGCGCCGGGGATCTGGACGACATTATA
>DFIR01000076.1:66736-66874 GCA_002372815.1 Lachnospiraceae bacterium UBA3692 | reverse complement strand
AAATCCGTGCACCAGCTCGCTGATCTGCGAGGTGACATTGCAGATCTTCAGGTCCACCGCCGCCGTCAGGGCCGGATCCCCGGGCATCAGGCCGCTCTCCTGCGCCGCCTCCGTCTGCACGGTGCTGATCCAGCGGTC
>DFIR01000076.1:21699-66616 GCA_002372815.1 Lachnospiraceae bacterium UBA3692 | reverse complement strand
GCTCCCGGTAGGTGGCCAGTCCCTGTCCGCGCGTCCCCTGCAGCCGCCTCTCCGGCGACAGGTCCGCGTCCGCCACGATGAAGCCCCTGTCCATCACATAGTTGCGGATGGTCTGCAGGAGAAAACTCTTTCCTGATCCATATTTGCCCACGATGAAGCGGAAGGACGCGCCGCCCTCCGAGAGGATGTCCACGTCGTGCAGGAGTGCCTCGATCTCGCTCCTGCGCCCGACCGCGATATAGGGCAGGCCGATCCTCGGGACCACGCCGCCCTTCAGGGAATTCAGCACCGTCTGTGCGATCCGCCTGGGTACTTTCCTGTTCGTCTGTTCCATCCGTCTGTCTTTCCTCACTCTCCCAGCAGCTGCTCCAGGTCTTCCCGGTAATCCTCCACGACGGAGATCTCTTCCCCGTCGCACGTCAGGATGCTGTCGCCGAATTCGTCAAAATAAGATTCATTGATCGCGTCGACCGCCACGGAGGCCGGCAGCATCTGTTCCCGCAGCAGGCCCGCCGCGGATTCTCCCCGCAGGGCCATCCGCAGGATCCGCCCGTACAGGTCGTCCGGCGCAGCGGCTGTGTGCGCAGGCGAACCCCCTGTTTGTGCGGGTGCTGCAGGCGTAGGCGCAGATTCTGTCACAGGTGCCGCCGCGGGCTCTCCCGCGGGCGCTTCCCCTGTCTCCTCCGCCGTCAGCAGGCTCTCCGTCGTGATCATCGCGTCCCGCCGGATCTTCTCGAGCCCCGAGAGGTCGATCGTGATCTTCGGCCTCGCCGCCTCGATCCGCTCCTGCCGGAGCTGCTCCAGGGCCGCCGCGGCGTAAGGCGCCGCCCAGGCGTCCTCCTTCTTCTCCCGCAGGTAGTGCCCCGTCTTCAGGGCCCTGCGGAACTGCCGGTCCGCCTCCCGCAGGAAGCTGTGGAGCCGGTCCTTCTCAAAGAACAGCTCCTCGTAGCGCACCTCGTACCAGATGCCGCCCCGTCGCCGGTAGCTCCTGCACACGTCCCAGACAAATTCCGTGTCCGGTCCGGACTTGTCGGGCAGCCAGAGCGCGTTGGCGAGCGGATGCCACTCGTACACCCGCGGCGTCCCGAAGCAGGCGCGGAACACGTCCCTTCCGTCCGGCAGCGGGCGCTCCGCAGCGGACCGCCACAGCATGGCGAACAGGTGCTCTCCCGGCCCTTCCGCGTCCGCCAGGACCGGGGACTGCGGGAACCGTTTCCCCGCAAAGACGCCCAGCGCCTGCACGATCTCGCCGTCCGCATGTCCGGCCGGCTCCTTCAGGACCGTGAGCGCCCGCTCCTTCTCCGCCGTGTCCTCGGCGAGATATTTCCGGGCGGTCTCCGGCGGGACGCCCTGCACCACCGCGAACTCCCGCATCCAGCGCCGCAGGTTCCGCCGCATGGTGTTGTCGCCCAGCCCCGCATCCAGAAAGCCGGTCTCAAAAGCCCGGAGCTTCCGGAGGCTGTCCTCCGCGCCGTCCGCGCCGATCCCGTTCAAAAGTTCATATAGATAAATATAGGCCAGTGAAGCAGGGAAGGCCTCGTAAACACCCCTGCGCACCTTCGTCCGCCAGGTGAAGTAGCCCCGCAGCTGCCGCAGGTTCAGGTCGTGATAAGCGGGAAAATACCGGTTGTACTCCCCCTTCCAGGGCACGTCGTCCTCGTAGTCCGCCATATAGGCACCCTGCCGCACGAAATTCCGGACCTTCTGCTCGAAAGAATTGTCCCCGTAGCGGTAGAGCCGCATCATCTCCCGGATCCGCTCCGGCACGCCGGGGATCAGCGTCTCCTGCACAGCCGTCCCTTCCGGCGGAAGCGGTCCCGGCGCATAGAGTCCCGGTGCTCCCGAAGCATGCGCATTCCCTCTGTTCCGTGCCGCGGAAGCCGCAGCGTCTCTCCCGGGGATCTCCGCCATGCCCGTCTTATGCGCCCCGGTGCCCGACGGATCCGCAAAGGGCAGTGCCGTGGCCCGGTAGAATCCCGTGCCGGCCGGCTTCCGGTTCTCCATGATCACGGTGTACCCGCGCTGCCGCTCCATCGCGACCGCCGCGTCGAAGAGCCGCCGCACCGTCTCCTCCTGCGTGTCCCTGCCGAAGCGCACGCCGACCCACTTCACGCCCTTCATGCGGAAAGGCATCGACAGATACGGCGCGCGCAGCGCGGAGAGAAGCTCCCGCCCGCATTTGATGTCGCACCGCTGGATCTCCTCGCCCGTCTCCGTGTCCCACTGCCGCATGAGCAGCGCGAGCCACTTACCCGACTGCGGGTCCGCCAGCACGGAGAAGCCGGGGAAATCCGCCCACTTATGCAGTTCGGAGATCGCGTATCTTTCCTCGGCATACGCTGCCAGCTGTGCCAGTTCCAAAGTGCCTCCCGGTCGTCCTGCTCTGTCTCTCCTCCCCGTCCGGCAGACGCCTGAATTCTGCCGTTATTGGGTTATCTTTAAGTATACCATATTCGCCCGAATCGAACAATTGTTCTTTTTTTCATTATCCGAAGTTTTTTGCCTCTTGTTTGGCGTTAATATGGTGTTTATATGGCATTCATTTTACTTGATGGGATTTTTATGGTATCATCAACGCAGGGAAGACGGACATTTTCAATGATGTGTCAGGCAAGGGAGGGATCGATCATGAACATCTCGGAACTGAACAGAAGAAAACGCGAACTCGGGCTCACCAACCGGCAGATCGCCGCGCTCTCCGGTATCCCGCTGAGTACGATCCAGAAGGTCCTCAGCGGCACCACCTCGGCGCCGCGCAGGAATACACTGGAGGCCATCGAGCTGGCCCTTGCCGCGGAGGAGGTGCGCAGGCGGGAGCTGACCGGCCTGCGGGAGCCGGCGGACATGCGGGACAGCATCCCCTACATTGAATATGTTGCCCAGAACCTCGGCCCCAATGAGGTGCGGGAGCCCTCGGTGACTTACGGCTCTTCCTCCCGGAAGGACGTGCATACGATAGAGGACTACTACGCGCTTCCCGACGGAGTGCGCGTGGAGCTGATCGACGGCGTCTTCTATGACATGGGTGCGCCATCTGTCATCCACCAGAAGATCCTGGGGGAGCTGCATCTTCTCTTCCGGGAATGCGCCGAGGCCCACGGCGGGGACTGCGAGGTATTCCTGTCCCCCTGCGACGTCCGTCTGGACCGGGACGACTACACCATGATCCAGCCGGACCTGCTGGTGATCTGCGGGGAGTTTGACCTGGACGGGAAACGGATCGAAGGGGCGCCCGACCTGACCCTGGAGATCCTCTCCCCCTCCACCCGGGCCAAAGACATGCTCCTCAAGCTCCACAAATACCAGCGCGCCGGGGTGAAGGAATACTGGATCGTCGACCCGAAGAACGCCGTCGTCCTTGTCTACGATCTGCAGAATGAGGACTTTTTTCCCGAGCGCTACGGCTTTGACGCAACGATCCCCGTGCATCTCACGGGCGGAGCCTGCGCGATCGATTTCTCCAGGGTGCAGAAGGCGTTGGACAGAAGCAGGAGCCGACACGCGGCGGCCGACCAATAACCTTCTATTGACATTCCCGCTTTTAGGGTATGATAGAAGCAGCACGGAGCTTCCCGTGTTCTCAGACAAGGTTCTATTGAGTTTGGACACGGAAGGAGGAGCGATCAGTGGAGAAGAACCCATCCAGAGAAATGAAGAATATCCGGTGCGCCGTGATCGGCATCGGCAATATGGGCAGCAAATACGCGGTCATGCTGGACCGCGGGGAGATCGAAGGGCTGTCTCTGACAGCCGTCTGCTGCCGCAGCGACGAGCGGGCCGCCTGGGCCCGGGCGAATCTCAGCGCGGACGTGCAGATCTGCCGCAGCGAGGATGCCCTGTACGAGGCGGCGGACACTTTCGATGCCGTCATCATCGTGACGCCCCACAAGCAGCATCCCGCCATGGCGATCCGCGCTTTTGCCGCGGGGAAGCATGTGATGTGCGACAAGCCCGCCGGCACGACCGCCGCGGACGCCCTCTCCATGAATGAGGCGGCCGCCCGCTCCGGCAGGGTCTACGCCATGATGTGCCACCAGCGCGCCTACGACAAGCACGTGAAGATCCGGGATCTTCTGCGGGAGGGCACCATCGGCAGGATCTGCCGCGTGAGTCTCGAGAACAGCCGCTTCTTCCGGACCCGGTTCTATCACGCCTCCGGCAGCTGGCGCAGCAGCTGGACCGGCGAGGGCGGCGGCGCCCTGATCAACCAGGGCTACCACCTGCTCGACTTCTGGCTCTATCTTTTCGGACTCCCGCAGTCCGTCTACGCCGACATTCCTTTCGGCAAGTACAACGACTTCTCCGTGGACGACGAGGCGACCCTGGTCCTGGATTATCCCGACAAAATGACCGGCACCTTCCTCCTCTCCACCGGCGAGGGCGTCTGGGCCGAGCGCATGGAGATCATCGGCACCGGCGGCAGGATCCTCCTGGAGGACGACCGCCTGACCCTGACCCGCTTCGACCGGGACCTCCGCGACTACGCGCGCACGGCCCAGGTCACCGCCCGCCAGGAACTCGGCGAGACGACAGAAGTCTTCGACTTCGGCAGCTACGACCGCGCCTACCACATCATGCTGCAGAACTTCTCCGACGCCATCCGCTCGGGCGCTCCCCTGATCGCCCCCGGCGAGGACAGTGCCAATGCCCTATCCCTGATCAACGCCGCTTACCTCTCCGCCTGGGAGGGCAGGAAGGTCGCGCTGCCGGCGGATCAGACGGAATACCAGGCTGCGCTGCAGGAGCAGGTCGCGCAGGAGGGAGCCGCGCAGGAGCAGACTGGTCGTCATCAGGCATCCTCATCCACATAAGTGAAGAAGTCAAAGTCCGCCGTCCTCTCGTGCAGCATCCGGTCGCCGCAGGCGAGGCCGATCATGGTGCCGGTGAATTCTCCGTAGTCGGAGTATTCATCGGAGAGGTGGGACAGGTCCAGAACAGGGCCGATCTCCCGATAGGCCTCTCCTTCATAGGTCCAGCTGAAGCGGACGTCCCGACCGTCCAGCATGACGCGCAGGAAGAGGTCGCGGCCATCCTCCACGGGCGTCCTGGCTTCCGGGTGCTCTCTCTTCTCCCCGTTGCACAGTTCCAGGACGGACAGGGCGCTCTGGCCCAGGGTCTCGCTGTAATACTTGCGCAGGTAGAGGAAGTTCATGTTGTCGTAGTAGAGGATCAGGCCGGCCGAGTGCTGGGGGCAGAGGGGCGTGAAGTCCATCCTTGTCTCCGCGCATCCATGAACGCCGGTCAGCTTCCGGGCCAGGATGCTGGCCTTGTGGAGGGATGTCCCGGACTCCTGCCCGCGCATGCGGAGCCAGCCCGGGCGGGCGGTCAGATCCGTGAAGGAAGCCGGGTCGATCCGGGGCGCGTACCAGCCTATGCGCAGTTTGGCGTCGTCAAAGTCATCCCGCGCAGGCACCGCCGGCACCGGAGCTTCCGGCAGGCTGCTCTCCGGCACTTCCGCCTTTGCCATATTGCCGCCGCCCTCCAGCCGCAGCCACCCGTCTTCCGTCCAGTGCCCTCTCTGCAGGGCGGTCTCCCGCCCCAGGGTGCAGCGATAGCGGGTGCGCGGATCCGGGTCGTCGGTGATGAAGGGCCGGGCCGTCAGGTGGGCCAGCCAGGTCTCCCCGCCCGGCAGGTCCACGTAGCTGGCGTGGCCGGACTTCTGCAGATAGCTGTCCGGGTTGAAATAATGCGGCTTCAGATGGTCCCAGTCCGCCCGCTCGTTGGCCTCCGCGGGCTGCGAGGTGAGCACCGGGCCCTGCGGATCGGCTTCATAGGGGCCCCAGACGCTCTTGGACCGGGCCATGGTCGCGCAGTGGTAGTAGCCCGTCCCGCCCTCCGCGCACATGAGATAGTAATAGTCCCCGTGCCGGGTCAGGTGGGGCGCCTCGATGCAGCCGCGGTCCGTGGCGCCGCGCCAGATCCTCCTGGGCAGGCCGACGACCTTGCGCACCGCAGGGTCATATTCCACCACGCTGATGGGGCCGGGCTTCTCGTAGCCGTCCCGGGTCTCCCACTCGAGGGCGACGACGTACTTTCTCCCGTCGGTGTCATGCAGCATGGACGCGTCGAATCCGGACGAATGCAGGTAGACCGGCTCGCTCCAGGGCCCCCGGACGTCCTTCGCGGTGATCACATAATTATCGATGTCAAAATAGCGGGCATTCATGGAGTTCATGACGCCGTAGACCACATAGAAGAGGTCCTCCGCCTCGCAGTAGGTCAGGCAGGGGGCCCAGATGCCTTTGGCGGAGGGAAGTCCCTTCAGGTCCGGGTCCTCCGCATTTGTGAGTGCGTGGGCGCAGAGCTCCCAGTGTTTCATATCGCGGGAATGGTAGATCGGGATGCTGGGGAACCACTCGAAGGAGGACACGGCAATATAGAGATCATCGCCTTTGCGGCAGATGCAGGGATCGGGGTTAAAACCCGGCAGGATGGGATTTCTGATCATGATACGCTCCTTTTTCGCAGAAGTTGTCGTCACTGTCTGAACAAAAAGCCGCTTCCAGTATAGCACGCCCCGATCGGAGAACGATATCCTCTCCTAACAAAGATTAGCGGTACCTTTTGGCCGGACAGCGGTATACTGGTAACAGAAGGAATGATCATAAGGAGGGAATGACCATGCTGAACCTCATGAACATTGACCCGCAGCACATCTACAGGATCACCTGGCTCGTCGGCGGCTATGAGGATCTCCTCCGCAGCCGCTTCAAGCTGGCGGAGGACCAGTGCGTGCGGCTGGTGCAGAATCTCGGAAACGGCGTGATCATCTCCCTTGGCGGCCGCACACTGGCCCTCAGCGACGAGGTGGCACGGAGCGTCAAGGTCGTCGCGGCATAAAAACTGCATATCCGATCTCGAAAAAACACCCGGTATCCGCAAAGATACCGGGTATTTTTGTGGATACCGGGTATCTTTCATGATCGTACTTGCGCGCTGCCGGCAGACGGTCATATAATTAAACCGGTTCAAAAAAGTGACCGCCACTAGCGGTCACCCCAAAGGAAGAGCATTTCATGAATAAGGAGGTTTTCCCATGAGCAATGCAGCAAAGATCCACGAGTTTCTGAAGAAAGCGCAGGTCTTCTATTTTCTCACTACGGACGGTGATCAGCCCAAAGGCCGCCCCTTCGGCATGCAGCTGCTGATCGACGACGTCATCTACTTCGGCTGCGGCACCTTCAAGGATGTCTACAAGCAGCTGACCGCCAACCCGAAGGTGGAAGTGCTGGCGCTCTGCGGCAGCGAGTGGCTGCGCTGGGACGGCACCGTGAAGATCGTGAAGGACGATGCGGTCATGGCCAAAGTCCGCGAGGAGCAGCCCGGCATCATGGCCATGTATGACAAGAACGGCTGGGAGATGGGCCTCTTCTGCCTGGAGAACGGCCATGCGGAGTTCCGCGACATGATGACCGTGAAGGAAGCTTTCGACATCTGACGGTCCGCCCGTCGAAAGGATCGACCATGCAGACACCTGATCGCAGCGAGCAGAACACCCTGGAGGACCGCTTCGGCAAGTGCCCCTACGCCACCGCCCAGAGCCTGATCTCGGGCAAGTGGGCCGTGCTCATCCTCCTCTACCTGGAGGAGAGCCCGCTCCGCTTCAACGAGCTGCTCCGGAAGATGCCCCGCATGACCCACGCCACCCTCTCCTCCCAGCTGAAAACACTGGAAGAAAAGGGCCTCGTCCGCCGGGAACAGTACGAGGCCATCCCGCCGCGGGTGGAGTACTCCCTGACGGAGATCGGAGAGCAGTTCCACCCCGTCATCGAGGCGATGGAGACCTGGGGGACAGCGTACATCGAGCATATGAAGGGATGACATCGGCCACCTGATCCTCGGCTACGCCGCCGCGCCCGCAGCGCAGCCCGCACCCAGAAAAGAAAACTATATCTATCGAATCTGACGGTAGGTTCTCTCTGTCAGGGCATCGTTATATCCGCTGTGAGATATGCCAGATTTCACAGCGGATATAACGTTTCTGACCACTGTCGTTATATCCGCTGTGATAATCGCTTCTTTTCACAGCAGATATAACGTTTCTCGTCTTCATCGTTATTTCCGCTGTGGTATCCGCCTCTTTTCACAGCAGATATAACGTTTCTCGTCATCATCGTTATTTCCGCTGTGGTATCCGCCTCTTTTCACAGCAGATATAACGTTTCTCGCCACCATCGTTATTTCAGCTGGATACCTTTGCGATGGTGTTTATTTCTTGTTGGAAATAAATATGATGACAAAGGTTTTGCTGGATACCTTTGCGGGGGTGTTTATTTCTCGCCGGAAATAAAGATGGTGGCAAAGATAATTCTGGAAGCCTTTGCGCGGAGTGAATTTCTCACGTGATCAGACAGGCGGGTAGATAGTTCTCAGGGGATGCCTGTCACATCTGCTGTCTGAAAGCCCTATCAGACAGCTGAGTAGACAGCACTCAGAAATAACCTGTCATTTCTGCTGTCTGAAAGTCCTATCAGACAGCTGGATGGACAGCACTCAGAAATAACCTGTCACTTCTGCTGTCTGAAAGCCCTATCTGACAGCTGGTTAGACAGCTCTCAGGAGAAAGCTGTCACTTCTGCTGTCTATATGCCCAATCAGACAGCTGGTTAGACAGCACTCAGAAATAACCTGTCACTTCTGCTGTCTATATGCCCAATCAGACAGCTGGGTAGACAGCTCTCATTTCTTCTCTTCTCTCTGCGCATACCCGCAGACACTGACTTCCTTTATCTCTCCTCCCCGCACCAGCATCTCAGCTTCCAAATAAGAAGGTCTTCCCATGGCCTGCCCCTGATAGACGTGCAGGCAGTTCCGTCCCTCCTCCACAGGCATCAACTGATGGCGGATCCAATAAGCCCCCAGAGCAGAAGCAGCGATGCCGGTAGCAGAATCTTCCGGGTAGCCGCTGCGGCAGGGGAACTGCCGGGCATAACACACATCTGTCTTCTCCTGCCGGCAGCCCATCTCCTGCCAACAAACCTTCCTCGACCAGCACCGTCACCGCGCCGATGGTGTCGTGCGCGCAGATGCTCAGTTCATGGTCCGGCACGAAATAGCGCATGCGGACGGCACAGTCATCGCGCCGCGGCGACAGCACGAACACGGCCTCCTCGCCGAGACGGGCGGCCGCTTCCTGCATGTCCCGGTCTGTCATAGAGTCCGCATATAGAAAGACGGGGGCAGGATTGCCCCCGCCGGGTCCGTCTGAGAAGACCACTGTCCTGATTATTGCAGGCACTTCTCTTTCGACCTGTCCCTTCACATTCTCACTTTCCCTTCATGTTCTCTCTGCTCTTGCACCTTCTCGCTTCCCCTTCACGCTCTCTCACTCCCTCACGCCTCCCGGATCTTCCTGCTCAGCATGTTGAGGACGCCCTTTTTGTCCGTGCTCCAGAGTGGGGCGACGAGAAGGCGTCTGGGCCCGTCCCCGGTGAGACGGTGCACGATGGTTTCGGGCGGCAGCAGACGCAGGCAGTCCACGATCAGGTCGCAGTACTCCTCCTGCGTGAAGAGGGGAAAAGGCTCCCGCGCATACTCCTCCGCCAGCTGTGTTCCCTTCAGGATGTGCAGGAGCTGGAGCTTGATGCCGTCGAGGGCGGGATCCAGGCCGGCCAGATACCGGATGGTCTCCAGCATGTCCTCCCGGCTCTCCCCCGGCAGGCCCAGAATGACGTGGACGATGACCTCGAGGCCGGTGTAGCCCGTTCCCGGCCTCCCGTATCCCCGGCAGGTCTCCTTCAGCCGCCGGTAAGCGTCCTCGAAGACCGGCAGGCGGTAGCCGCGGTGAATGCGGAGGGCGGTCTCCTCGTGGATGGTCTGGAGACCGAGCTCGATCCAGATAGGCTTGTCATAGGTCTGCCCCAGGTCCGTCAGCATTCGGATCATCTCCGGGGGCAGGCAGTCCGGGCGGGTGCCCAGGTCGAGGGCGGCGATCTGCGGCTGGGCCAGGGTCTCCGCGTAGAGGGCGCGGAGCTCTTCCGGGTCGCCGTAGGTGTTGGTATAGGATTGAAAATAGGCAATATAGCGCCGGTCCTCCGCGGGGATGGAGGCCGGGATCTTGGGGTCGACACGACGTCTGGCCGCGGCGATCTGCTCCGCGACCGGTGCCGGGGACGCCGCGAACTCGCCGGATCCGCCCTCCGAGCAGAAGGTGCAGCCGCCGGTCCCGATCGTCCCGTCCCGGTTGGGGCAGGTGCAGCCGCTCTGCAGGGCCAGCCGGTAGACCTTGGTCCCGAAGCGACGGCGCATGGCGTCGTTGAAGCTGCGATATTCCATGCCTCAGTACCCGAAGACTTCTTCCGCTCGCCGCATGTTGTCGCGGATGGCAACGCCGAAGGGACAGCGGGTCTCGCAGGCGCCGCACTGGATGCACTCGCCGGCGTGGTGGTCCAGGACCTTGTAGTGCTCGCGGACGGTCTCGGGAATATTCTTCCCGTCATCTGTCAGGTTCAGGAATTTGGTCACCGAGGCGATGTCGATCCTGGCGACGCAGGGCTCGCAGTGGCTGCAATACATACACTGGCCGACCCAGCTGACACGCGGGAAGGAGGCCAGGGCGGAGGCGTAATCTTTTTCCTCGGATGGGGCATCGCTGTAGGCAGCGCTCTGCCGCAGCTGGTCCACGCTGTGGGCGCCGGCCAGGATCGTCGCGACCGCGGGCCGGGACAGGGCGTAGGCGATGCACTGGTTGACAGTGAGGGAGACGCCCGCGATCTTATTCTCCGTCAGGAGCTCCCCTCCGGCAAAAGCTTTCATCACCGTGATGCCGACGCCGCGCTTCTGACATTCCTCGTAGAGGCGCTGCCGGTCGGGGTCCATGTTGGTGAGCTGGCCCTCGTAGTTGCGGTCCGCCCAGATCTCCTCCACGTCCTCGTCCGCCGGCTGCAGATCATAGCAAGGGTTGACGCTGAACATGAGGACCTCGATGTCCCCCGTCTCCACGGCCTTCAGGGCCACCAGCGGGTTGTGGGAGCTGAGGCCGATGTGGCGGATCCGGCCTGCTGCTTTCAGTTCTTTTGCGTAGTCCAGGATCCCGTTCGCGACGATGGTGTCCCAGTCCCGCTCCGCGTCGCAGTAGTGGAGCATGCCCACGTCCAGATAGTCGGTCTGCAGCAGGGACATCATCTCCTCGAAGCCCGCCTTGACCTCGGCCAGGTTCCGGGTACGCAGATACTGTCCGTCCTTCCAGACGCTGCAGATGTGCGACTGGATCAGGAACTTGTCCCTTCTCCCCTTCAGGGCCTCTCCGACGGCCGCCCGCACCTCCGGATCCGAGGCATAGAGGTCGAAATAGTTGATGCCCAGCTCCTCCGCCGCGTCGAACAGCTCCTTCGCCATGGCATAGTTGTCTTCGGAGAAGCCTTCGCAGCCCATGCCGACTTCGCTGACCTGCAGGCCGGTGTTTCCCAGTGGTCTGTACTTCATTCTGTTTTCCTCCTATAGATGTCCGTGCCTGTCAGAAGCAGGCGATATTGCTGTCGGTCCGCGGCTCTGTGCCGCCCACCAGGACGCCGTTGTCCAGGCGGACGATCATCTGTCCGCGGCCGCTATTCTTCGATGCCGGCGCACAGCAGGATGTAGGCGCGGATCTCTTCGATCGCGTCGTATGCCTCGCCCGGCATCTCCAGATCGGACCCCAGACGGATCTCCGTCCCGTCGCTGTATTCCAGCCTGAAGTTCATATGCGCGGCGTCCAGCGCGATCAGGTCCGTCTCCGGGAGGTCCTTCCAGTCCGTCATGCCGTACCGGTCGACGATCTCCTGCACGCCGGTGACCACGCCGGAGGTGCAGACGATCTCTTTGTCCACGGGTTTCGCATCGTAGTATGGCTTATTATGATAGTACACGACTGTCCGGGGACTTCCGTCTTTGGTCTTGTCAAGAACGAGCTCCACGGAGTACGAATCGCCGTTCTCACTGCCGCCGTGGTAATAATACACACGGTGCAGCCAGGTCCCGGAGAAGTCAAAGGTGTCCTCGTACACCATGCCGGGCCTGTCTGGGACTGTCACCCTGTGCCGGAAGTACAGGATCATCCCGATGAAGGCCACGGCTGCGGCGGCGATGATCAGAACGATGATACGGGCAAGGTTTCTGGTCATGCTTTGCTCCTCCTTGTGTGTGGGGGACGGATGTTATCAATGCATCTTTTCGCGCAGGTAATTCTCCAGCTCTCCCCGGAAATCCGGGTGGGCGACGCTGATCATGGCCTCCGCTCTCTCCCGGACCGACAGGCCGGAGAGCTTGACGACGCCGTATTCGGTCGCCACGTACTGGATCATGGTGCGGGGCGCGCTCACCGTGCTGCCCCCTGGGATAAAAGGCAGGATGTTGGACACGCGCCGCCCGTCTTTCGTGACGCGGGAGGCGTTCATGCAGATGAAGCCTTTGCCGCCCACAGAGCGGTAGGCGCCCTCCAGGAAGTCCATCTGCCCGCCGATGCCGGAGAGCTGCCTCGTCCCGGCCGTCTCCCCGTTCTCCTGCCCCATCAGGTCGAGCTGCACGCCGCCGTTGATGCTGATCACATTCTTCATCTGCGCGATCCGGTAGGGGTCGTGGACGTAATCCAGGTCCCCCGGATGGAAGAGCTCCGGCTCCGCGTCCAGCCAGTCATAGAGGTCCTGCGAACCCATGGCCAGGTTCCAGGTGGAGAGACCTGTGTCGAATTCCTTGCGTGCGTTGGTAAGTTTGCCCGCTCTGTGCATCATCATGAAAGCGTCGCTGATCGTGCCGGTGTGGCAGCCGATGTCCTTCAGGTCCGACTCCGCTACCATGCTTGCGACGGTAAAAGGCACGCCGCCGACTCCCAGAGACAGGACCGCGCCGTCCGGGATCTCGCGCATGACCAGCTCGGCGATCCTTCTGTCCGTCTCGCTGGCCGCCCGGTAAGTGCGCTGCGGCAGGGGCTCATGCTCCCCTTCTACAACGTAATCCGCCTCCGAGAGATGGACCCGGTGGGAGCCGTCCACGCCCTGCAGGCGCGGCAAGTGCTCATTGATCTCAAAGACCACCGTGCGCGCGTTCTCAAAGATCGTCCGCCAGCAGTAGTTGGAGATCCCCAGTCCGCAGTACCCCTCCTCATCGGGCCGCGAGACCGGGACAAAGGCCACGTCCACCCGGATGTGCTGCCTGTAAAGCACCGGCAGGGACCGCAGCATGACCGGCAGGAACTGCACCAGGCCTCTTGTCTGGAGTTTTCTCTCATAGTCGCCGATGTGCCAGCTGTAATAGTGGAAGGACTCCTGTTCCGGATCCGCCTCCACGACCTCGATCCGGGGACGGATCACCAGGCCGCCGCGGATCTTCACGTCCTTCACTTTTCCCTTGCGCGCCGCCAGTGCCTTATCCATCAACTCGGGAAAACCTGCCCCGAACCCATAGTCCACCCAGTCGCCGTCCCGTACGGCCAGTTCCGCTGCCTGTTCCGGTGTGACAAGCCTTCCTGCCTTACCTGCCATGATGCGCTCCTTCTGAATGATTGATGATAGTTTTCCGTTTACAGTCCCCATTGTATCTTACTTTCCGTGAGCCTTCCAGTACCACGGAGGCCGCGCAGGGGACGGTTCTCTGTGCGAGCCAGATATTATGCGGACTGGCGGGAAATCAGATGGCGTTCTCACACACAGAACCGTCCCCTGTGTGAGCTCACCGCAGGCTCATCTGGAGGCTCTCCATGTGGTAGAAGGTGCCCTTCTTCGCGATCAGTTCCTCGAAGGTGCCGGCCTCGGCGATCCTGCCCTGATCCAGGACGACGATACGGTCGGCGCCTCGGATGGTGGACAGGCGGTGGGCGACGACGAAGGTGGTCCGGTCCTTGACCAGGCGCTCCAGGGCGCCCTGGATCTCCCGCTCGGAGACCACGTCCAGCGCGGAGGTGGCCTCATCCAGCAGGATCACCTTGGGATCGCGGATCAAGGCGCGGGCGATGGCGATGCGCTGGCGCTGGCCGCCGGAGAGATTGGCGCCGTGCTCCTCCAGCAGGGTGTCCGCGCCGTTGGGAAGGCGGGCGACCATCTCTGTCAGATCTGCGGCCTCCAGTGCCTGCCGGAACACTGCCTCCGGCACGTTCTCCATGCCGTAGGTCACATTTTCCCGAAGCGTCCCTGTGAAGAGCAGGGGCATCTGCGGCACCACGGACAGGTGGCGTCGGTAGGTCTTGAGGTTGATGGTCCGGATGTCATGTCCGTCGATCAGAAGCTTTCCGCTGTCCGGCATCATGAAGCCGATGAGGAGGTTGGTCAGGGTGGACTTGCCGGCGCCGGACTCGCCGACGATGGCGACCGTCTGCCCGGGCTTCACATCCAGCGTGATGTCCCGCAGGACCGGCGCGGGGGCTCCGGGATAGGTATAGGCGAGGTTCTTGAAGGAGAATTCCCCGCGGAGCTCTGTGAGCTCCGTCTTGCCCTCGTTCTCCTCCACGTCGTCGCTGGAGAGGATCTCTCCGACGCTGGTCACGGACTCCAGGCCCTTGGTCATGATGGGCAGCAGGTTGATCACCGCGTTGAACTGGTTGACGACCGACGTGAAGCTGGTCTGGTAGAAGGTGATGTCGCCCACCGGGATCATGCCGCGGAAGGCCATGAAGCCGGAAAAGCACAGGCACAGGGCCTGAAAGACCTGAAAGACGACCCAGCCGGCCGCTCCGAAATTGGACTGGAGCATGTCCAGCCGGTAGCCCTTCTCCGCCGTCTCCTGCAGCTGCTGGGACATGCGCTCTTTTTCGACGTCCTCCAGCGCGTGGGCTCTGGTCACGGGGATCATCTCCACCATCTCCATGACCCTGGCCGAGGTCTCCTCCATTTCCATGCGGAAGTCCCGGTTGACCCGGCGGATCCGGCGCCGGAAGGCCATCACCGTCATGGAAGCCACAGGAGCCACCAGCACGAAAAAGACCAGAATGATCCGGTTCTTGACCGCCGTGATGGTGATCATGATCGTCAGGTTCATCACGATATTCAGGAGGTTCACGAACATCTGCGTGGACAGCGTCTCGATCGCCTCCACATCCCGGATGATCTTGGACTGCAGCCGCCCCGACTGCATCTGCGTGTGGTAAGGAATGGACAGCTCCTGGAGCTTGCGCACCATGGCCGCCCGCAGTCCCGCCTCCGTGTTGCGGATCTCCCGGCTCCTGTACATGCTGTGCACGTAATTGGCCGGCAGATGGATCGCCAGAAGCCCCAGCCAGATCCCCGTGTTCAGCAGGATCGCGTGCCTGGCCTGCTCACCGCCCGCCAGCACACCATTGATCACATTTGCGATCAGAAGCGGCGAAAAAAGCGACGGCGAATGCTTGATCAGATAGAAGATTGCGCTGATCACAAAATTGTGATAAGCCCCGGTGTAGAAACCGAGCAGTACCCGCAGGGGATTGCCTTTATATTTCTTGTAGTAGTAGACAAACTTGGTCTGTGCGTCGTTCATGGCAATACTATACATCCTTTTTCTCATCAAATAGTATCTGCTGCTGTGCGGGTCAGGCTGCTGCATTAGTGTGAGAATAGCACAAAAGGAAGGGAATGTCCTTACAGATTCCCTTCCTTTTTCATTGGTTTCTTTGTTTTTGTGATATCCTCCCGCAAGGTTCGCGGGGCTCCCGCGTGACTCATGAGCTGCCGCCGCGGTGTTCGCTCATCACTGCTCTTCGATGTGCATCTTCGCCAGATACATGACGGCCCAGATCACGACACCCAGGGCCAGGACGACGACTTCCAGCACGACGTGGAGCTTCGTGCCGGCATGGCTGAAGTACATGGCGGCGGACAGGAGGAAAGCTGCAGCCAGGTAGAGCAGGGATACGGTGACCAGGCCGATGTTCTGCACCGCCTGCTGGCGGTCGGAGACGGAGCCCAGCACGGTCGTCAGGGCAAAGCAGAGATAGGCGATATCCGTGAAGACGACGGAGATGACCAGAGAGGATGTGATCTCGCTCGGCAGTACCAGGGCGACTACGTTGCCGACGAGGAGGATCACAAGGTGGATCAGGCAGAGGATCAGGGTTTTCTTGGATTTCATGGCAATGCTCCTTCATGATCAGATGGCTGGGGGGACCGGTATATCGAATTGCGGCAGGGGGACAGGCGAACGAGCCGTGGGCGGCTCACCCCCCTGCCGCGTCTTGCGGTCAGCTGTGTCTTGCGGTCAGCTGTGTCTTGCGGTCAGCAGTAGTTTATGGGGCCGGATCAGGACAGTTTTGCACCGCATTCGATGCAGAATTTCGCGTTATCCGGCAGTTCGACGCCGCAGCTCGGGCAGCGTTTCGGCTGGACTGCGCCGCACTCGAAGCAGAATTTTGCTGCCAGGGGCAGCTCCGCGCCGCAGGCCTTGCACTTCTTCGTGCCAATGCGGACTGCGGCATCGGGCTGCGGGGCTTCAGCCCGGGGTTCCGCAGCCGGCTGGGGGACCGGTTGGGGAACCGGCTGGGGGACCGGCTGCGGAGCAGGCGCAGGCTGTGCATAGTTTGTGCCGGCGGGAGGTGTGTAGCCCGGCGCGCCGGCGACCGGTGCGAAGCCGGAAGTGCCGGCAGGGCCTCCGAAGGAGGACATCGCCTCCGACATGCTTCTGGCGGACTGGACGCCCATGGCCATGGTGCCGGCCATCATCGCCATGCTGCCGGCCATGCCGGAGAACTGGTTCATGTTCGGATTCTCCGCCATTTTCTCGGAGATGTCGAGCTGGCGCTCCTCGCGGTAATTCGTCCCCTGAACGCGCAAGGCCTCGGCGTGTCCCTGGGCCTTGATGACCTCGACGTTCGCGCTGCCCTGGGCCGCGATGACGGCCTTCTGGCTCTGGGTCTGGGCCTCGAAGAGGCCGGTGGTGCGCTCGGAGAGGGCGCGCTTCACGCGCAGGAAGGCAGGGTTGTCCTCCGGCAGCAGGACCTCGTCCACCGTGAACATGTGCAGGCGGAAGCCGTAGGATTCCAGGTCGGGCGCGATCCGCGCCTTCAGTTCCTCCGCCAGGATGTCAAGGTGTCCGTTCAGCTCGAAGATGTTGAGCTGCTGGTCGCGGATCGTGCGGGCCAGATGGGACTTCACTTTCATCACGATGAGGGATCGGAAGTAGTTCATCAGCCCCTGCGCCGTCAGTGAAGCCTCCGACCCGACGAGCCGGACAACCAGGTGGCGGGGATCGGCGATGCGGATGCTCATGGCGCCGCGGGCGCCGAGCTCCAGCGGAATGCCGTAGGTGGGCTCCATGTAGGTGACGCGCGAATTGAGGCCCCACTTCATGTTCATGGCCTCGGTCATGTTGACATAGTAGACCCGGCACCGGAAGGTCGATACTCCGCCCGTGGGCAGCTCCAGAAGTTTTCGAAGGACAGGGATGTTCTGCGTGCTCAGGACATACCGGCCGGCTGTGAAGACGTCCGCGATCTGGCCGTTTTTGTAGAGCAGCGCCACCTGCGACTCATCGACGATGAGGGTGGAAAGTGTGTTGAAATCTTCCGCGGGATGCTTCCAGACCAGGAGGCCGTTCGGGGCATCCGATTTGATGACGTCCAGGATCGCCATGATTTTCTCCTTCCTTGCTTACAGATCCTTCGAGACACTCTTCAGGCTGCTGATGTCCAGCGGCTGCAGATACTCACCGTATTCCTGCCGGAGCGCTTCGCGCTGTTCCTTTTCGAAGGCCTTGACGATGGGCTGCAGTTCTTTCGTATACTCCGCTGCGGTCGCGAGTTTGGCCTTCACGGACGCGTTCTGTTTGCGCCGGTTCGCCTCCTCGACCGCCCCCGGCAGGTTGATCAGGAGCGTCCCCATCAGTATGAGCATGAAGAGAACGACATATGTAGCCGCCTCCGCGGTGCCTGTCTCTCCGTACCAGAACCGGCCGATGGCTGCCAGGATCGTGTGGTCCCTGTCCGCGGCGTTCGAGTGCAGCATCATCAGCAGCACGTCCACGGCCAGCGGCGGCGCGAATGTGAGGAAAAAGCCCTTGAGCACCGAGACGATCAGGTTCTTCAGGTTCTCTGTGAGATCGTCATCCGGGTAGCGGTTCCTGAGAAAGAAGCGCAGGCTCAGAATGACTGCGATCCCGAAGCAGACCCAGGCAATGCCGGTCTCGGCAGCTTCCCGGAGGAAGAAATAGGCCAGGATCGACACCGCACAGACGGCGGCGAGGGCCGTCTGCATCCATTGTCTGCCTTTCTCTTTCTGGAAGAGCTGCGCGTCCTCCACGTAGACGAGCTTCTCATACAGTTCAGGCGATTTCTCGCGGAATTTCTCGCGGAGATAGTTGCCGGACTCCGTGAGGCGCAGGAACTCGAGGCGACGGTCGACGCCTCCCTGCCGCTCCCGGGCCATGGCGTAGAGCTGGTCCACTTCCGCCTCGCGGTCAAACGCGGGGTCATTCCGCAGGCGGTCGATCCCGCTGATCACCTCGGCGTACCGGCCGTTCTCATAGGCGGCGCGGGCGGCGCGGATCGCCTTCTCGATCTCAGCCTGCGCCTGCCGGCGGTCGCGCAGCGTCTCCAGGGACTGCAGCGCCTGTTTCTGCTCTTCGCTCCCGTTCTCCAGTACATACTGATAGTCGGGATCCGCCGTCAGCGCTTCCCCGAAGCGGCGGGCCAGTTCCTCCGCACCGCGGCACCGGTTCCTGCACAGGAGCCGCGCGTAGCGAAGGTCCGCATAGTCTTCTCCGTAAGTCTCCGAAAAGCCGGCGATGCGCCTCTCCGCCTCCTCAAACGCGCCGTCCTCCACATCGAAGAGGATGCGCCGCATCAGGTTGGTCAGGTTGACGGTCTCGCCCTCCCGGCCCCGCACATAGAGGATCTTCTCCTTCTCGCCCGCGAGGTCGCGGACCCGCGCGGAGACGGTCTTCATCGCGCCGATCGCGCTCAGGTCCACGCCCTGCGTACGGCCGATTCCGGCGGGGAAATCCTCCGGCTTCATGCCTTCGTAGACCGGCAGAAGATGTTTCTTCCGGTCCTGGCGCATCATAAACAGGTAGCGGCTCCACTCGTTCCGGACCCACTCGGCCTCCAGGTATTCCTTCTTCGTGCCGACCAGCACCATCACACGGGCGCTGTAGAGGGCGGCGAAGATATAAGGCTCATAGGCTTCCCCGGGGTGCTGCCGCAGAGTGACCGGGGAGAAAAATACCCGGAATCCGTCCGCCGTCAGCGTCTCATAGATCTCCTGCGCGAGCGTGAAGTCGCGGGTGCGCCTGCGGTCGTCGCTGGATTTGAAGCTGATGAAGACATCATAGGGCTTCTCCCGGCGGACGATCTGGGCCAGCTGGTCCTGGATCGCGGCGATCCGGCGGGCTTTGTCCCGGTACTCCTGCGCCTGTGCCTCGTCCGCATACTGCAGGGCAAGCAGGTAGTCACGGTCCTCCAGGATGGAGTCCAGGCTCATGCGGTTGATGCCGGGGACCTCCTCCCCGGTGCGCGTGTCCCGCGTGTACTCGATCCCGTAGCGGCACAGCACCAGTCCCCAGCGCGCGGCGGCATCCTCCGGCTGCTGCGCGACAAGGTTCTCATAGGCGGAGATGGCGCCGTCATAATCATGGATGCGCCGCAGGTGGTCGGCACGTTCATGAAGGTCCTTATACGTATCTGTCATTTCTTCCCCCTCACAGTTCCCTGTTCCTGATCCGCTCCCAGGTGCCGGCCGGATCATTGTTCAGTGTCTTCAGCGGACCGTATTTGGCCAGGGGCGCAAAGCGCTCCTGATATTCCTTCTTCAGCTCCTCCGCCGCAGCCTTCATCTTCCGGTCATAGATCTCTCCCCTGTGCTTTCTGACCGCGTCGTTCCGCCCCTCGATGAGGAGGTCCCGGACGCTGACCGCGCCGAACCCGGTCACTGCCGCCAGCAGCAGGAAAGGAAGGGCGTTCCGGATGATCACGGGCAGTTCATATCTGAGCATGTCCCACAGGATCGCGCCGACAAAGGGAAAGCCGAACGTGACCACCTTTTTTGTGGTGCTGTTGCCGACAAGTTCCATCACGCAGGAGGCCAGGAGCATCAGGCCTATGATGAACACGATCAGAGAGAGGGTGCCGATCATCCCGCCCTGCGCAGCGAGGAGACGGGCGATCAGAGCGCCGCCGACCGTCATGCCGGCCGCGACGACCCGCTTCAGGGCACTGCCGGGCAGACCGCTCTGCCTGCTGTAAGGTGTATGGCAGTATTCTTTCAGCGTCTCCCGCAGGTTCGGATATCTCCTGACCGCCTCGTCCCACAGCCAGCTCTCCGTATCGATCTTCCCGTACTCCAGGCCCAGCTCCGCGTCCTCCCGGAGTTCCCGGGCCTCCTCGCTCATGGCAGGGCTTGAAGCGAGCAGTTCCCCGGCTTCCTTATACTTGCCCGCCATCATAAGCGCCCTGGCCTGTTCGACAGCCTGCGACGCCTGCCGCGCCGAGATCTGCGCCTCAGATGCCAGGCGCGCTTCCTTGCTGCGCTCCTCCAGATAGGTCTCGTAGTTCTGCCGGACCTCCTCCAGGAGCTTCCTGCGGCGGCTGCCCGCCAGGTTGTAAGCCTGGTTGAAATACCGGCTGTCCATCCAGTTGATGCGGGCGGTGAGAAGGCCGCTCTCGTCCGTGAGGCCGTTCTCCGCCAGCAGGAGCATCCACCAGGCCTCGGCGCCGGCGGGATCTGCCTGGACCGCCTGGTCCCCGAGCGCCCGCACCTGGGCAAAGTCTCCTTCCGCGAGGCTTCCCTTCATGCGCTCGACGAGCCGGTTGTACTCCTCCCGGGAGGCTGCGGTGTTTTCTCTCCCCAGAAGTTTCAGCACGCCCTGCGTCAGATCGAGCATGGCACCGGGCGTCGACATGTCCAGCGCCTCGCGCATGGGGATCTCCGCCGGGAAGAATTCCGGAGCCATCGACTCATAGGCGGGGATCAGGTACCGGTCCTGGTCACCATCCATCAGGGCCAGGAAGCGGGACCACTCGTTCTTCACCCACGGCGCGGACAGATAGTCCAGGCGCGTGCCGACGAGGATCATGATCCTCGCGCTGTGCAGGGCAGCGAAAATGTGCGGCTCATATTCCTGTCCGGACACGTTCTGCAGGCTGATGCGGGAGTAAAAGACGCGCAGGCCCTTGGCGGTCAGCTGCTCGTAGATCTCCTGCGCCAGCACGCTGTCGCGCGTGCGCGCGCCTGCCGTGTCCTCCGCCTTGAAGCTGATGAACACGTCATAGTCCGGCTCCGTGCGGATCAGCTCCAGGAGGCGGTCCTGGATCGACTGGATCCGCTTCGCCTCCTCCATGTAATAGACGATCGCGTTCTCGTCCGCGTTCATCACGGCGGCCTGGTAGTCCGGGTCGTCCGTGAACCGGTCATAGCGCAGGCGGTTGATCGTCGGGAGAAAATCCGCCGTCAGTTCGTCCCACACGTAGTCGACGCCGTAGCGGCTCAGTGCAAGATTCCAGCGGGCTTCCGCGTTCGACGGATCCTCCGCGGCCAGTTTCGACCAGGCGCGCACCGCCTCGTCATAGTCATGGGTGCGCCGCGCTTCATTGGCGCGGTTCATGCTCTCGATCCGGATGTCATCCGAGACGGAGACGAGGGAGACGACGGCGCCGCAGCTGTCGCATACGCCGGTCTCGCCGCGCGGGACGATATCGCCGCCGCAGATCCTGCATTTCAGTGTTTTCATATCCTGCTCTCCTCCCTGTGGTCCGGTCCTGCCGGACGTGTGCGCCTCATCTTCCGAGGATATCTCTCCTCACGCTGTCCGGGAACTTCGACAGCAGAAGGTCCGCCGCGGACACGGGGCGTCTCGGCAGATAACCGGAATAATCATCCGTGTAGCGGTTCCATGCCTTATCCTCCAGTTCACCGATCTGCCGGAAGATCTTCACGGCCCTGTCCTTCACGGCTGTGTACCGGCTGTAGCGCAGCTTGTCCAGGATCCCCAGCGCCACTATATAGATCGCATAGACCAGAAAGACCGGGAAGAACCTGCGCGGATCACTGTCTTCGTTCAGCACGGAGTTATCGACCTGCATGACGAGGGCGATCAGGTAGCAGATGCCGAAGAAGGCTCCCGTGCGTAGGAGCGTCAGCCATTTTTTAGTATCGCCGGCGAAATGGATCAGAAGGAGCGGGAAGAGTCCCGCCGGCAGGAGCAGGACCATCCCGAAGACATACGGCAGGATCCGAAACGTCCCCAGCAGTGCCAGCGCCGCGATCACGCCGGCGTTGATGAACAGCAGCATGGCGCTGTCGGCGCGGTCGAATGCCTCCTTCCCGCCCCCGGCCGGGGTCGCCGTCTGCAGCCGCCTGGCTGCCGTCTCCGCTTTCTGCAGGATGCCGGGCTGCATCTTCTCAAGCTGCTTCGTGAAAAAGTCGGAATGTACCTCCTGCTGCTCCTTGAGCGCCATCTGGCAGTAGACGATCTTCTCATGCGCCTCCGGATGGGCATAGGCAGGCCCGGAGAGCAGGGCGAGAGCCTCGCTGTACTTCCCTTCCTTCATGAAGGCCAGCGCCTTCTCGTAGCTGATGTCCTTCTCCCTGGCCAGTCGCTGGTTCTCCGCCTCCGCCGCCATCTGCTCGCGGGAGGCGGCGGTGCGCATGTCCCTGCGCAGCTTCACGGCTTCCAGCATCTGCCGGCGGGCAGGCGCGGCATATTTCATAGCGCGCTGATAATACCGGCTCTCCGTCCACGGATCGTCCAGATCGGCGAGCTTCGTGGGGCGGGTCACCCGGTACTCCGCCAGCAGGAGATAGAAATAGGCGTCGCCGTTCTCGGCGTCCAGGTCCAGGATCTTCCCGGCTGTGTCCCGCGCCTCCTTCCACTGTTCATGTTCGATCTGCGAGCGGAGGCTGTCGGTCAGGCGCAGGATCGTCCCGCGGGTATCTTCGGCATTGAGGACAGTTCCCAGGCCGGTCAGCGTCAGCACGCCCTGCACGATCTCGGCGAGCGCGCCGTCACGGCTGTAATCCACGGCCTCGCGCACCGGGATCACTGAGGGAAAGTCCTCCTTCTCCATCCCCTCATAGACGGGCAGCAGCGAGCGGTCCCGGTCCTCCGCCATCAGCGCGAGGTAGCGGCGCCACTCGTTCTGCACCCAGGCGGCCCGCACATGCTCCCTGCTGGTGGCGACCAGGAGCATCAGACGCGCGCTGTGCAGCGCCGAGAAAATATACGGCTCATATTCCGCGCCAGACTTGCCCTGCAGCGTGATGCGGGAGTAGAAGGTCCGGATGCCCCGCTCCGTCAGCCGGTCATAGATCTCCTGCGCGATGACGCTGTCACGGGTCCGCACGCCGCCGTCCTCCGCCTTGAAGCTTATGAAGACGTCGTAAGGCTGCTCCCTGCGGGCGATCTCCAGATAGCGCGCCTGGATGTCCGCGATGGCGCGGGCTTTCTCCCCGTAGCTGTCCTTCTCGCTCCCTGCGTCCGCAAGCACCCTCTGGTAATCCGGGTCCTCGAGGAGCGGGTCGTATCTCATCCGGTTCACGGTCGGGACCTGTCTGCCGGTCAGCGCATCCTCCTCATACCGGACGCCGTAGCGGCACAGAAGCAGCTGCCAGCGGGCGCGCACATCGGACGGATCTTTCGCGAGGATCGTCTCATAAGCCGCATAGGCACTGTCGAAATCACCCGCTTCCAGGAGCTGTCCGGCGCCTCTCATCAGCCCTTCGAGGGAAGCCCGGTCGTTCCCGGCCGGACGGATCACGCGGTTTCCGCAACTCTCGCACTCATAGATCCCTTCCGCGATCTGTACCAGCACACCGCCGCATACTTTACATCTCAGTTCGTTCATACTCTCCTCCATACCGGAGCGGCTGCGCCGCAAAGCGCGCGCACTCCCCCCATCTTCCATACAGACTGACTATAATGTGGTAAAATTTACGCCGCAACCATGTCGGTTTTAACAGGATTTGCGTCCTGTTAAGATCCACATGGTTGTCGGCGCACAAAAAAAGAATATGCTTGAAGAAGAATGACGGACAGATCCGGGAGGTATGGAGAATGGAAGGACCGCAGCTGCGAAGAAAAAACCTGCAGCCGCTGGCTGAGCGCGTCATCTCCCTGACACGCTCCCGCGACAGACGCGCGGAGGATCTCTGGGTGGAAGAACGGTGCCGGCTGTTCCGGGAGGCGAACGGCCTGCGGAGCCGCGGGGACGGGGACGAGCTGCTGGCGCAGCGCATCCAGGCGCTGCAGAGCGAAGAAAGCCCCTCGCCTGATCCTTCTTCCGGCGCAGAAGAAGCCGGCGGGCGATTCTCTGCCGTGACGGTCCGCTACTGGCGCACTGGCCGCCATTATCCGAAGAACCGCGCGTCCTGCGAAGCCTTCGGACAGGCACTCGGGCTGGGGGAGGCGGACAGGCACTATCTCATGACCGCCTGGGCGGACCGGCCGGACCGCTGCTTCCGGCCTGCCGATGCCGGCGATCCGGTGCGGGAGGCACGGCATGCCCTCCTCAGGAAGCTCCAGCAGGAGTTCCTGGACAAGCAGCGGCCGGAAGAGCTGCTGGCCATGTGCGCGCCGGGCACCCGGCCGCAGGAGAACCTGCGGTATATCTACTGCCGCCAGGCCATACAGTACCTCGGCAGTCACGTCCGCAGAGGCATGAGCGAACTACGGGCGCACGTGGATACACGCAGCTATGAACCGCAGTTCACACGGGAAATGGCTCTGGCCGGCGAAGTCTCCCGAAGCGCGATGATCCGGCACCTGCTCATCCTGGGCATCCCCTTCGTCAGCCGTCAGCGGATGCAGGACTGGCTGGCACAGCTCGGGTACATGCCCCTCCGCAGGGACCACCGGCTCCCGGGCGGCGCTGCCATGGACCTCTTCGTCCTGGATCTCCTGGACGAATATGAGAGAGCCTGCACCGGCCGGGATCCCGTCTGGTGTACGGAGTGGTTCCGGCAGGCGTCGTCCCTGCTGGACGACGCCCTGGAGGAGGCGGGCTGTACGGCTGCCAGCCCGTTCCGCTTCAAATTCATTCTGGGAGGAAAGGGATGCGTGACCTGACATCGACAGCGGACATCCCCGGAGGAAAGAATGAGCCGCTCCACCGTCTCCGGCTTCACTACGAACAGGTGATGGACAGGCTCCGCGAAGAATACGCCGACACACCGGCCGGCTATCACGACGGGCAGGCGCGTGCTGAGGCCGCAGCGCGCATCGAGGCGTGTCTGGAGCAATGCAGGCGCATGGAAGGCGGGGAAGTGACGACGCCCGCTTTTCCGCAGGGACAGCCATTCACCGGGAGGCGACGGGAGCTGGCAGAGCTCCGCAACCGTCTCGCAGCCGGACAGCGGATCATTCTGGTCACCGGCATGGGCGGGATCGGCAAGACGTCCCTGCTCACCGCGTATGCAAAGATGGTGCAGGAGGGCGGGACTGCTGCGCCCTCCTATGACAGCGTGCTCTTCCTGCCGGCCGGAGAAGGCCTGAAGAAGGCTGTCACCGACGACGCGGTCCTCTCTGTGTCCGGCATGCAGTGGTCGGCGCGCAGATACCGCTCCCGCCAGCGCTATTTCCGGGAGAAGCTGGCGGCGCTGGACCGCCTCGCCCGCTCCCGCCGCCTCCTGCTGCTGGTGGACGACGTGCGGGAAGTCCGGCCAAGGGATATGGAGACCCTGCTGTCCCTGCCCGCGGACATTCTGCTGTCCAGCCGCCTGACCGGCGCGGCGTTTGAAGTGCTGTCCGGACCTCTTCGCCCCTGCCCGCTGCCGCTCACAGCCATGACGGACCGGGAGCTCACGGATCTCGCCTTCCTGCTGCGGCCGGATCTGTCCGCAGGGCAGATGCAGGCTTTCCGGCAGCAGAGCCGCAAGGTGGGCGGACACACGCTGGGGCTGAAGCTCTGGCTCACCACGGACGGTATCCTGCCGGATGCCGACACGGCGGAGCGGCTGACGTTCCTGGACCAGCGCCTCGAGCGGGGCGCCCGGCAATACCTCATGGCACTCTCCCTCCTGCCGCCGGAAGGCGTCCCCCGGGACTGGGCGGAGCGGGTCTGCGGCGCAGATCCCGGCCTCACGGACACGCTGGCCGCCCACTCGCTCCTGCAGCTGCAGGAAGGACAGGACGGGCAGCAGCGCGTCTCCCTGCATCCGCTGATCGCCGAAAATGTCCGTCTCACCCTTCGCCCCGGCCTCAAGAACTGCCGGCACTTCCTGGAAGGTGTGGCGGAGGATGTGAGCAACGCCTGGAACATGCCCCGGAAGGAGATGCTGGTGCGTCTCCCCGCCGTACAGAGCATCCTCCGCGCACTGCCCGACAGTCCGGCATGGATGGCTGCCGCGCTGGACCGCCTCTACACCTTCCTGTGGGTGATGGAGGACTTCCAGGGTGCCGAACGCGGCTACCGCCGGCTCTTCGAGAACGTGCGCGCGTCTTGCGGCGAGCCCTCCCGGGAGACCGGCTGGCTGGCCGTCCGTTTCGGCGCGGTCTTCCACAATTCTCTCCGCTTCGACGCGGCGGAACAGTGGTACCGGCGCGGTCTGGAGAATCTCCGCGGCTGCCGCTCGCAGGATCCAGACCGATGGTGGCAGCACATGGAAGCCTGCGGGAAATGCACCCGCGGCCCGCTCTTCCGCGGAGAGACGTCCGAGGTGCGGGCGCTTCTGGAGGAAGCTTCCGAACTGTACCGGCAGGCGCCGGAAGAGGCGCGCACCGACCGCCTGCTGCTGACCGAAGCGTATCATTCCCGCCGCATGGCCCTGTTCCTCCTGCAGCAGGGGCAGGTCGAAGAGGCCCGCGCCTGCCGCCGCAGGATGCACCGGGAGATGCAGCTGTATTTCTCCCGCTGCGGGGAGGACGTCCCGAAACAGCTCGATCTGCGGGAGACAGACATCGCTTTCGCGCTGACCCTCGGAGATGCCCCGACCGCCGCGCGCCTGCTGGAGGAGAACCTGCGCGGGTTCCGCGCTTACCGCGGGCCGGACCACGAAGATACGCTTCACTGCATGGAGCAGCTGGCGGATCTGTACTGCCGTTCCTTCAGGCAGGCACCGGATCAGGATCTCTCCGGGGCGTCGCCGCAGCTCCTGTACCGTGCCCGCGAGCTGTATCTGCAGACAGCTTCCGGTCTGCGGGCCCATTATCCGAATGAGACCGCCTGGCTGTCCCGGGTGGAAGAAAGGATCCGGACACTGTAATGGATTTTACGAAAGAGTATTCCCCCCGCCTGATGCTGCGCTTTTTCTTCCCGGTGGCCTTGGCGGCGATCTTTGAAAACATCTATGCGCCGATCAGCGTCTCCGTGGTCAGCCATGTCCTGGATCCCAGGGCTGTGGCCGTGATCGGCGCCTGTTCCCCGGTGGGCAGTTTCCAGTCCTCCCTGGTCAACGGCATCAGTTTCGGGATCGGGATCTATCTCGGGCGCTGCGTCGGGAGCCACGACGACCGGCTCTTCGCGCGGGCTTTCACGGGCAGTGTCCTCACCGGCGCGGTCCTGAGCGCCGCGTCGCTCCTCCTCATCCCGTTCTCCCCGCTGCTCCTGTCCCTTCTCTCCATGCCCGTGGAGCTCCGGGCGGACGCGCAGGTCTATGTCTCTGTGGTGCTGGCCACCACGGTATTCCTCCTGTTCCAGCGGCTCCTCATGGTGACCCTGCAGAGCTTCGGCGACGCGAAATTCATGAGTCTCATCTCCGCGGCGAGCGTCGTAGTCAACACGCTCCTGACCTGGTTCCTCATCGGCATCCTGCGCCTGCCGGTCTGGGGCAGCGCGCTCTCCGCCCTCCTGACGCACCTGCTGATGGTGCTGTCCCTCTTTCTCTACTGCCGCAGACGCTGGCACAGCCGTTTCCGCCTGGTCTCCCTGCCGGAAGTCGGCGGGCAGGTCTACAGGGAGATCGCCGCGGGCGGAGGGGCCAAGACAGGCATGTTCCTGCTGGGAAGCCTGGGCCGTTCCTTCTTTCAGGTCGCGCTCAACCGTATGTCGGTGGACCTCATCGCCGGCTACACTTTCGCGACCACGCTCTACAACCTGTTGATGGCAGGAGCGTGGGAGCTGGGCACCGTCTCCGGCGTGGTCACAGGACAGAACAAAGGCAGCGGCAACCGGGACGCTGTCCTTCGGTATAACCGCTGCCTCGTGGGCTGGCATCTTCTCTATACATTCGCTTTGCTGCTTCTGCTCCTGCCGGCGCCACAGCTCATCTCGCGCATGGCGGGACCGGACGCATCACAGGAGCTCCTCCGCGCCGGCGCCTTCATGTTCCGCCTGTACCTGGTCACGGCCCCGCTCTACTGGGTCGTCATCTTCCGCAATGCTCTTCAGGCCATCGGTGCCCACGGGTCCGCCCTGTTCATCGGGATCCTGCACTTCGTGACCTACCTCTTCGGTTCAACGGTCCTGGCCGGCCGGTTCGGCTACCTCGGCCTGTGCATGGTCTACCCGCTGTCCTGGCTGGTCCAGAGTCTCTACGCCTGGCTCCGGTTCCGCGGACTGTCGCGGATCACACCGATGTAAGACGAAAAAAGGGCGGGCGCTCAGGGCCCGTCCTTTCTTGTATTTATTCTATCCTGTGTTCTCTCCTGTATCCTTCTCTTTGTTCTTCCCGGCGCCTCTCTCCAGCGTCCCGCTCCCATACCGGCTGTTGACCTTCGCCAGCATGGCATCCAGGCGGTCCTGCTTCTCTTTCTTGCGGGCGGCGGCTTCTTCCCGGCGCCGCTGCGCCTCCTCTTTCTGCCGGCGGGCAGCTTCCTGCTCCCGGCGCTGTGCCTCCTCTTCCTCCTGCCGGTCGGCCCACTCGAAGAGGTCCATCTGGTGGACCTGCTCCTTTTTCTCAGTGAGCTTCGAGACGCCGACACCGATCAGGCGCACACCCGCTCCGTCGGCAAAAAGGCCGTCCGAAGCACGCAGAAGACGGTCCGCCAGTTCCAGAGCCGCCTCCTCGATCTTTCCGGCCTGGTCCGTGTCCTCCGGCAGCACCAGCTGCCGTGAATATCTCTGGAAATCGGAGGTCTTGACCTGGAAGGTGACGGTGCGGCCTGTGAGACCGCTCTTCTGCAGCCGGGAGGCGACTTTCTCCGACAGTCTGCGGATCACAGGAATCCCTTTGGTCTCATAATTGTTTCTGTCGACATCCTCCGCGAGCGTCCGCTCGTTAGAGACGCTCTTGGCCTGCTCCCGCTCGGGGTGTACGGCGGAAGTGCTGATCCCGTTGGCGCTGCGCCACAGATGCGCTCCGGCCCGGTCTCCCAGAAGAGACTGCAGGACAGTCACCTCCGTGGAAGCCGCCTCTCCGATCGTGTGGATGCCGATCAGCTGCAGTCTCTGTGCCGTCGACTTGCCGCAGCCGTACAGGGAGTCGATGGGGAGCGGCCACATCTTCTCGGGCACCTCCTCCGGATACAACGTGTGTGTTCTGTCCGGCTTCTTGAAATCACTGGCCATCTTGGCCAGCAGCTTGTTCGACGAGATCCCGACGTTGACGGTGAAACCCAGCTCCCGGGATACCGTCTCCCGGATCTCCGCGGCCAACGCCAGCGCACCGGCCCGGTCCTCCGGATCCAGGCGGTCTGACAGATCCAGAAACGCCTCATCGACCGACATCTGCTGCAGGACCGGCGTATAGCGCAGGAGGATCTCCATCAGGCTGTGGGAGTAGGCCCGGTACGTCTCAAAATCCGGCGGCACTGTCACCAGCTGCGGACATTTCTGCAGCGCTTTCACGACGGGTTCCCCCGTCTGTACACCGTAGGCTTTCGCAGGTATGGATTTTGCCGTGATGATGCCGTGCCGCGTCTTCACGTCCCCGCCCACGGCAGACGGGATCGTGCGGAGGTCCACACTGCCCGGTTCGTCCCGGAGGCGCTTCAGCGCCGACCAGGAGAGAAAGGCGGAGTTGACGTCCACATGGAAGATGACGCGGGTGATAGTATCAGTCTTCATAGGTCCATCATTGCCCCTGCATGGTCATCAGATCATCCAGATCGGGATGATCTGATCTCTCTCCGCAAGCAGCCGTTCCATATAGCCGAAGGCAGTCATTGAATCAAAATTTCTTCGGCAGACTGGTTCTGTCTGAGCTGTTATGCTGATTCCTTACAGTCGATCCTCTCTGTCTGCACCTCGATCCCATCTGCCGTCCTGTGCCAGGATACCTTCACATCCCCGACCGGTGTGTGTACAGTCCCGGCTGCCCAGGTCAAGGCGCCTGGACAGGGCTTCACTTCGATCCTGCTGTACCCCGGAGCGGCGGGCCGCACACCGAGGATCACACTCGGAAGCTCATACAAGGACAGCGCGCCCCAGGCGTGGCACTCGCTGCGGGGATAGAACTCCCCCTCCACACTGGTGGAGCAGTGGTTGCGCACCATCTCCCGCCAGACGTCCCACAGACGGTCCGTGTGTTCGTAGAGCCCGGCCTGTTCCAGCGCGCGGAACAGATAGAAGCGCATAGCCACCGAGCACCGGGCAAAACCCGCCTCCGTCAGGCTCCTCTCCAGGGCCCTTCTGCCCTGTTCAGCCCCCAGAGTTCCCGTCAGGATACCGAAGACCTGGCAGTGCTGGCTCCGTTTTCTGCAGTCTGCGGGGACGTAATCCGTTCCATCTGCCGCATGCACAGGACCGTCAGTCAGGAGACCCTCTTCATCCATACAGACCCGGAGAACAGCTTCCTGTACATGCGCCGCGTTCGCGCGATCCTGCGCCGCAAGTGCAGCATCTCCCGCGAAATCCTCCAGTTCTGCCGCCTTCTGCAATCCCAGGATGTAGAGAAGGCTCTCCATCGTGAGCGGTCCGTGCAGCCCTGCCGGCGGCATTCCTGTCGTCTCCATCCATTCCTGCGCCCAGTCGATGAAGGACCAGAGCTCTCCCTCTCCGTTGACGCCTCCGGTCTTGCCGACCAGGCCCCGCCAGGGTCCTCCGCTGATGGTCCTGCTCCCGAAAAAGTCCAGGATCCTCCGCACCACCGGCAGCACGGACCGCACCAGCTGTACGTCTCCGAAATACATCATGTGGTCGTGGACCATCAGGATATAGTAGAGAGGAAATCCGGGGATCACGTTGGTGTTCTTGTTGGGATAGCTGCAGTTGAGGAGCCCATCCGGCCGTTGCGCGCGGGCGAACTCTCCGATCGCCTTGCGGGCGAGGCGGTCATCCGCGGACACCGCGTACGTATACAGGATCTCCGACCGGGTATCCATGATGTACTGGAGCTGTTCGTAATAGGGGCAGTCCACATAGGTCTCGTGCATGCAGCGTCGAAGGGTCCTGAGACTGATATCCCAGACCTGGCCCAATGTCCCGTCGGAAGTCTGTACCTGTGTGTGTACTTCCAGCGGATAGCCGGTCTCCAGATAACTGCATGCATCGAATAGGAGCGGCTCATTTCCGGTCCTGACCGTCACCTGAATAAACCGGAAGGTGCGGAACCAGAAAGGTTCGAAGACTCTTGCACTCATGCCGTCCGGCGCACTCAGCTCACCTGATCCTCCGCTCTCTCCGATCTGCAGGAAGTCTTCATACCCATACAGCTTCCCGTGCTCCGCGTCCGTGCGGTCGCCTCTTCCCTCCGGTCCCTCGTAGCACTCGCTGTAGAGGAGCCGGATCTCCGACCCGCTGCCTCCGCGCATCGCCAGCTTCACGAAGCCGCACATCTCCTCGCCGGCATCCAGCACGAAAGTCTCTTCTGTATCCGGCTCCACTCTTCTGACGGGAAGCTTCAGCACGTGACGTTTCAGATCCATGGGCGGGATCGGGCGAGGATGCAGGTTCTCTCTGCGCAGATAGGCAGGCATTTCCTCCTCCCCCCGAACAATGGCGGGAACCCAGTCCTTTCCGTCCGCTGTCCGGAGGCTCCTTTTCTCGTGGATCTGCAGAGGAGCAAACCTTTTCTCTTCTCTGTCGAAGACGGATGTCCGGTCCACGCGGCAGGACCAATCCCCGCAGCTGATCCCTTCCAGATACAGTCCGGGCGTATCGGAGCTGAATATACCGTGATTGCCAACGCCGGGATCCTCGGGATAGTGGAGCACCGCGATGTCGAGCCGGTTATCCCCTTCATGCAGATACCTGCCGATGTCGACGCTGTCCAGATAATGGACCTCGTGATCACCCTTCGCGGGCCCGTACTGGATCAGCTCGCCATTGACATAGAGCTTATAGCGGCAGTCTGCGGTGATGGACATCCGTCGGCTGCCCTTCTCTTCCGGCAGGATGTCCTTGTCCTGCAGCGTTCTGGTGAAGTACACCAGCCTCGCCTTGCTTCTGTCCTCTTCCGTCCAGTCCGGTGTCCAGATCCAGGCTGCCGTGATCTCCTTATTTCCAATCATGTCCCTATCCTCTGATGACTGTATGGTATATATCCATCTTATCACGTTTGCGCGGTCCCAATATTCTTATTTTGCTCTTTGTGCCATCATTTTGTTCAATCAGGATCCTTCGGGTGGTATGATAAGAATAGTATTACTCCCTTGAATACCAAAGCACGCATACCGGGAGGAGCTTCCCACTATGAAGAAAAACCAGATCCAGACTCTGTGCCGTGTGCTGAAGACCGACATCGTGCATGAAGCAGCGGACGGGGTGCTGACACCTTTCTTTGATATCCTGTCCCTGAGCCCTCTGATGCAGTCGGACGGACTGCGCCGGACACTCCGCGAAGGGGCGGAAGCACAGAAAGCGCCGTTTCTGTACAGCGACGACTTTGAGTGTTATTTTGCGGGCATGCAGACGAAAGACGGATTCCTGTACATGGGCCCCATGTGCCACCGCGTGCTGAAAGGACCTGACCTGGCCCGCATGTACAATCGTTACGGCATCAGGGGCGGTGATTACCAGACGCTTCCGGTCTTTACGCTGCCGCAGATCCGTGACATGCTGTTGCTCACCGAAATGATCCTCGATGAAAACACTCTCGGTGAAGAGGAGATCCTGCAGATCAACCACATCCTCGAAGAGGACGGGAGCCGCACCAGAAAGGAGCAGACCCTGCTCACACTGCAGGAGGAGGAGAAGGACGACAGCGACGCCTTCCGCCACAGTTACCACGAGGAGCAGCTTCTCATGCAGGCGATCCGCGAGGGACGGCCGGAAGACGCTGTCCGTTATGCCGAGAATATGGACCGGGACAGCGGGCAGCTGTCCAAAGACTACCTGCGCCACCGGAAAAACCTCGCCATGATCGGCATCGCCCTCTGCGCGCGCGCCGCGATCGACGGCGGTCTGGCCCCGGAAACGGCTTACCGGATCAGCGGTTATTTTATCGAAAAGTGTGATGCCACCGAAAATGCCGCAAACATGCTCCTGTACCGCAATCAGGCCATCAAAGAGATGGCGGGCCGGATCCGGGAGAAGCTCTCCCGCCCCGCCGCCTCCAACTACACGGAGCGGTGCAAGGACTATGTCCGAAAACACTACCGCGAGAAGATCTATCTGCAGGATATCGCCGACAGTCTGGGGCTCAGCCCCTCCTACCTCTCCCGCCTGTTCAGCAGAGAGACCGGCGAATGTGTGCAGGACTATATCAACCGGATCCGCGTCTACCACGCCTCCAACCTGCTTCTCTACTCTGACCGCCCGCTGCCTGAGATCGCCCAGTACGTCGGTTTCCCGAACCAGAGTTACTTCGGCAAGATCTTCAAGAAGCTCAAAAACATGTCGCCCAAAGCCTATCAGGACAGATACCGCAGTACGGAATACAATGACCGGTAAGCAGAAAAAGAGCCAGGGGATCGAAACCCCCTGGCTCATTGTTTTAGCTGTTATTAACTTATGCTGTCTCCTGGAGCTTCTTGATATCGCGCTCGCAGTGATAGAACAGGAGGAAGAGCACGAACATCGCGCCTGCCATGATCGCCGGCACCCAGCCATAGAGGAACTTGATGGCTGTGGATACGGATTCCGGCTGAGGGAGGCCCTGGGCGTCCAGTGCAGCGTCGAGACCTGCTGCCGCAAGGACCCATCCGAAGATCGCCTGGCCGAGGCCGAGACCGATCTTCTGGGCTGCGGAGATGCCCGCGTTGCCCATGCCGACGGTGTCGATGCCGGTCTTCAGCTTGCCGTAGGTGACGGTATCTGCGACCATACCGAGCGCCATACCGCCGGCAAGACCGACGCCGATGCCCTTCAGGACGTTGCTGAAGATGAGCAGTGCAGGAGCAGTGAACACGGCGGAGCCCACGAAACCGATGGCCATGACCAGCATACCGAAGGTGTAGATCTTCTCCTTGGAGATCCTGGTCATCATGACCGGTGTCACGAACATGATGGCAAACTGGGCGACAGAGATCGCGTTGGCGAGCATACCGTACTGGCTCATGTCATAGAGCACGTACTGGCTGAAGAAGACAGTGCCCATCGCGTAGAAGATGATGATCGCGAAGACCACGAAGTTGCCGAGTGTCAGGAGCAGCCAGTACTTGTTGGAAAGGAGCGCCTTGACGGTCTCCATGACGTTCTCGTTCTTCTCTTCCTTCTTCTCAGTCTCCGCCTGGGCGGCAGCACCGAGTTTCACGCGCTCCTTCGTGTTGAAGATGCAGAACAGGGAGACGAGGACCATGATCGCGCAGTAGATGGCGATCGTGATGGTGAAGGATCTCTGGGTGTAGATCGTGTTCGGGTTCTCGGAGAACCTGGTCAGCAGGATGACGAAAGTGGAGTTTACGAAGACATTGCCCAGGGTCTGGAAGATCTGCTGGATGTTTCCGAGGAGGCCTCTCTCATAGGGGTTCGCGGTGACAAGGCCGACCATGGAGTAGAAGGGAACCAGCATGCCGGTCAGGCAGACCGCGTTGCAGATGTTGTAGATCAGGAACACGTACACGTATTTGACCATGTCCGGGAAGTTCTGCGGGACGTAGAACAGCAGCATCGTGGAAATGGCAAAAGGGATGCACATCCGCAGGAGCCAGACTCTGGCCTTGCCCATCTTGGTATTCGTGTTGTCGACAAGACGGCCCATGATCAGGTCAGAGATGCCGTCGAAGATCTTCGAGACGGCGAGGATCGTCGCGATGATGCCCGCGTTAAGTCCTGCTGCGGAGGTGAAATAGATCGTCAGGAAGGATCCGATGATCCCGTTGATCGTGTTGAAGGCAAATCCGCCGGAACCGTACGCCAGTCTCTCTCCCCAGCTGAGGGAACCATTGGGATCGTCATGTTTAGTCGTCAGCATCTTTTTCTCCTTTCGCCAGGTATCTCTGGTCTTGTCTTTTTGACCCGCTTTTCTGTGCAGGGGCTCGCTTTGTTCTGTCTATACGATACCTGCGATCTGCGGTTTTGAATGTCGCGTTTTTGTTCTTTTTGTCTTTATTTTGTCCTGTTCCGATTTTGTCTGCGGGGACCTTGTCCGATCAGTTCTCGTAGAACCGCATGTCTCCCCAGATCTCCATCAGATGCCGGCGGTCCAACTGCTCCGTCCGTGTCTCTCTGTCAAAGATCCGGACCGGTGAATTTGCGCCGGTAAACCTGCTCCATTCCTCTCCGGGCTGTCCTTCTCTGGCAAAACGCACCCAGGTGCCGTGCATCTCTTCGGAGATCTTATCAAAAACTTCGGCGGGCTCCCCGTCGAATACGAAGTGCGCGAACGGGTGATCCTTCTTGACAAAGACCGCTGGCAGTTCGAACGCGTGGGACGCCTTCCATCCGGTCTCGATGCCGGACCTTGTCACCAGTTCATAGCGATACATCCAGACGTCGTCGGTGAAGTGTTTCTGGGCCATGGCCACTTTGATCGCAGGCATCTCAAAGGCATAATCCGTCGCGAAACGGATAAAGGGATCGCCGCCGATCTGCCTGGCATCGCCTGTCAGCGGCGGAATGCCGGAGGCCATGGATCTGGCTGTGTCCTTGAACAGCGTGAAGGAATCATGGGAGGAGGGATGATAGAAGCCGACGATCTGCGGCAGAGCGTCCGCATGGCCGTTCCGCTCCATCATCTCCGCGATCATGGTCCAGCTGTTAGGGAAGCCCGTGTTTTCAGGATGGACAAACATCGTTCCTTCGTGCATGTTGGTGCCGATGATCAGACGGATCCCCTCCGCGCTGCCGCTGCGGATCGCGTCGATCGGGCGCACGGGCATGAGGTCATCCTGGATAGGACCGGGCAGGAACATCCCGGGGTTCTTGTACTGGTGATGGGCAGCCACATATTCGTTGCCGACAAGGAAGAGCCGGGGGTCCTCCATGCGGAGCCTGGACAGGTCCTTCTCCGTCCAGTTCATGCCCTCCAGGAAGAGGTCGATGTTCTGGCGGGCTGTCTGATGGGTCATCATGCAGTTGGGAAGTCCGCTCTGCACGATCGCCTGTGTAAATGTTCCTTTCACACCGGGGCAGGCCAGCATGTTGACGACCGACGCGCCGCCGGCGGACTCGCCGAAGATCGTGACGCGGCTGAGGTCTCCGCCAAAAGCTTCAATGTTCTCATGGATCCAGTTCATGGCCAGGATCTGGTCGGACAGTCCGCAGTTGGAATCAAAGTCCTCACAGCCCGGATAGGTGGTGAAATCATAGAAGCCGAGGACATTGGTCCTGTAGTTAAAGGAGAAAAACAGGATGCCGTCATGGGCAAAAGCTTCGCCGCGATAGATCTCATCCGCCGAAAAGCCGGTGTTGTAGCCGCCGCCGTAGATGTAGATCATGACAGGGAGGTTCTCCCCTTCGATGGGTCTCTGCACGTTGACGGTCAGGCAGTCCTCATCACCGATGACTGTCCCGTTGTTGTACTGGATCGGCGCCGGGCCGTACGCCTTGGCGTCGTAGACCTCCTGCCACGCATCGTGCAGGACGGATCTCTTGAAGCGGAGCGGTCCCACCGGCGGCTTGGCGTAAGGGATCCCCAGGTACTCCACCATGCCGTCTCTCTCATAGCCTCTGACTCTGCCGATAGTGGTCTGAACGATGTGTTCCATTTTCTTTACCCCCTGTATTCTGCTTGATGTATATACTGGTCAGCCTTGTCAGCTCTGTTGATCAGTGTCCTGTCAGCCTCCGGCCGATCTCCCCGAGATCCGCCTCGGATCCGGTCATCTCCGCGATCGCATAGGCGCGCTTCCTCGGCCTGCAGCCCTCTTCCGGATCCGTGAACAGACCGAAGTACACTTCTGTCAGCCCGCCGATCTGGTTGTCCTCGATCCCTGCCCGCTGCAGCATCGCGTTCTCGTTGAGCAGGCGGAAGTTGTGGAGCGTGCGCACGTACGGCATGTTCATGGCGTACGTGAGGATCTTCTTGTTGTAGGCCGCGTAGCGTTCCTCCCATTCCGGATTTCCACAGTCCGTGAAGCCGGTCTCCGTGAGCAGCACCTGCTTGTCGCCGTCTCCGTACCTGCGCATGACACGGTAAGCCGCATCGTTGAAATCGCGCCAGAGCGTATCGGGCTCCTCGACATCCATGAAGAGGTCTCTGTCGGACACGTCTTTCGTGGTGAACACATACGGATGCCACGCGACGAGGTCAAAGTAGTCATTGGTGTCTGTCGACCAGAACTTCCCGGACTTGATCCTCTGGTAGATCTGGTCCAGCGCCCAGGCGACGCCGTACATGACCGGGAAGAAATAGGGGAGCCCTCCTCCCAGTCCTTCCGTGGAGAGCGCCGGGGAGAAAGAGGCGACTTTGGCTTCCGGATTGCCCTTGCGTACGCCCCTGGCTGCAAAATACATCATGTCCACAGCGATATCGTACTTCTCGTCCGGGGTGAACGGCTTGGACATGTCGGAATCCAGGAAGCCGTCCGGATGCAGGAACGCGTTCAGGTTCCACTCATTGCCGATCTCCCAGATCTGCACCTGCGGGAACAGGCCGGCCATGGTGCTCCAGGACTGCTCCAGCATCTCGAGCGCCTGCATGTAGAGACTGCCGGGCGTCAGGTCCCTCGGCGGCATCGCGTGGCCTTTTTTCTGTTTGCATCCTGCGGGCAGGAACCACTCGTGACTCATGGCCGTCACTTCGATATCCAGTTCGCGGGCTCTGTTCAGGAGTCTGGTGTGCTGTTCCACGGCTTTTTCATCGGGGGTCACGGGATCCTTCAGGATCTCCGTCAGGTGCATCCAGGAGCGGTAGGCATTGCATCCCAGTCCCTTCACCAGATCCAGGTACTGGTCCGCGCGGATCCCCTGGTCGTTCTCTCTCTGGATCAGCGGTTCTCCCACGCCGAAGAACCTCTCTTTGCTGTTGGTCATGATGTTTCCTTTCTGCTTTGTACGGAAATCGTGAGATCGTTTCTGTAGTTTCATTGTACCCTCGCATGCTGTGCGGAAGTATTCTTTTTTTGCGATTTATGATCTTATTTTGCGTTCATTTTCTTCCCGGCAGTTTTATTTGAGCATTCCACCAACTGGTAAATTTCCTAATAAAAACAGCAAAATAAGAATATTCTGTTTCCTGCCTTCTTTATAAAATGGACAGTAAGAAAGAAACTGTCCCACTATAAATGGAGGTATACAATGCAGACCAGAAAGGATAAATGCTCCATGAATGCAGAGCCGATCATGATCTTCAAAGTCTATGCCGACAGCAGCGAAGTTTCCAATCTCGAGTGCCCTTACGGTGCCGTGACGATGATCCCTTTCCGGGCCACCGTGGAGTCTGATCTCTTTACGGGCGAAACGCTTCCAGGCGCAGTCGACGTACAGATCGAGAATCCCGGCATGAGCCGCAACATGTGCGCCAAATACATGTTCAAGGGGACCGACAGTGCCGGCAATCCCTGTCAGCTGTTCGTGAAGAACGACAGCTACCTTGCGCCGATCATGCGCAATGAGCCCTATTTTGACGGCTGCCCCATGTTCCTGACGGACAGCCCTGTCCTCGGCCCGTATCTCTGCGCGCAGCACTTCCGCTCGGAAGTCCAGGGGGCGGAATGGGGCGTCGAGATCCGGATCTATGATGTGCTTAAATTTTAAAAGGCAGAGAGCGGAATTGAACTCTGAAAGAGATGGTGAAAGGAGCCGGATATGATAAACACTTTCTCACACAGCGGCACAAAGGACACAGCCATAACAGATCGTGAGCGCAGGAACCGGGAGATCTCCCGCCGCGCGGCAGCGGAGAGCATCGCACTGTTAAAAAATGAAGGACTGCTCCCGTTCACTGCGAACATGCGTCTGGCTCTGTTTGGAGCCGGTGCGCGCCACACGATCAAGGGCGGCACAGGTTCCGGAGATGTGAATGAGCGCAACGCGGTGACTATTGAAGAGGGACTGATCCGTGCAGGCTTTTCTATTGTCAGTACAGACTGGCTCTCTGACTACGACGCGCGCTATCAGAAAGCGCGGCTGGACTGGCGCGACCTCATCCTGGGCGACGGTTCAGAGGAAGCGATGGCGCATTTCTTTGAAAACTACACGACCCATCCGTTCTTTATGCCGGATGGCCGCCCTCTCTGTGAAGAGGATCTTGCGGGTGCAGACGCAGCGGTCTATGTGGTCAGCCGGATCGCCGGCGAAGGGGCAGACCGAACACTGGAGCCCGGCGATTACTACCTCACGGCACAGGAATCTGCAGATCTTCAGTATCTGAATGCCCATGGGCTTCCGACCGTGCTGGTGGTCAATGCGGGAGGCCCGGTACAGATCGCGGAGACAGCGGCACTGCCCTGTGTGCGTGCGGTCCTCTTCATCGCGCAGCCCGGACAGGAGGGCGGGAACGCTCTTGCGGACATACTGTCCGGTAAGGTCTGTCCCTCCGGAAAACTCACATCGACCTGGGCCCGCTCATTTGAGGACTGTCCGAACGCCGGGACCTTCTCTCATCTCAGCGGAGATACATCCAAAGAATTGTACAGCGAGGATATCTACGTCGGGTACCGCTATTTTGATACCTTCGGTGTCAAGCCTCTCTATGGCTTCGGATATGGATTGTCGTATACCTCCTTTGAGATCTCCGACATCCGTGTGAAGGAACTGCAGATCACTGTTTCCGTCACGAATACCGGAAAGTGCGCCGGAAAGGAAACAGTTCAGGTCTATCTGTCCTGCCCGCAGGGAAGGCTGAAAAAAGAATACAGACGGTTGGCCGCTTTTGCCAAAACACCGCTGCTGGCGCCCGGTGAGTGCACTGAGCTCGCGCTGGAAGTCCCGGCAAAACAGCTGGCCTCTTATGACGAGCAGGCATCCGCCTGGGTCATTGAGGCAGGGTCTTACGGGATCTGGATCGGCAACAGCCTGGAGACAGCGGTCCTTGCCGCCACATGGGATGTGGAGCGGGACGTGATCCTGGAGCGGACCGCACATATCTGCCCTCTGCAGGAGCAGCTGCCTGTGCTGACACCCCCTGAAGTGCCTCAGTCCGATACTTCCGGAATAGTACATGTACACCTTCCGGAGGACCTTCTCTGCGTTGCGTGCCCTGCTGCACCGCTTCCGTCCAAGGCCGCCGTGGAACTGGCGGAGCGCCTTCCCGCCAGGGATCTGATCCCGCTGCTGATGGGCGAGATCAGCCGGGGGCAGGGAGCCCTCGGGGCAGCCGGCATCCGTGTCCCCGGTTCCGCAGGGGAGACCAGCAGCGCATATCTGGAGAGCCTCGGGCTCGCAGCGGCTGTCATGGCGGACGGTCCCGCGGGACTGCGCCTGACGCAGGCCTATGAGGTGGATCCGGAGACAGGGACCGTGTATGACCCCGGTTTCCTGGCCAGCATCGAAAGAGGTCTTTTCGCACAGCCGGAGATACACCCCGGAACCGAGACCTGGCACCAGTTCTGCACAGCCTTCCCGGCAGGGACGCTGCTGGCACAGAGTTTCGATCCGGCACTCCTCGAGGAAGTGGGCAGGGCGGCCGCTGAGGAGATGGAGGAGTTTCATGTCGCGTGGTGGCTCGCCCCGGGCATGAACATCCACCGCAACCCGCTCTGCGGGCGGAACTTCGAGTATTATTCCGAAGATCCTTTTCTGTCCGGCAAACTCGCCGCAGCAATCACACGCGGCGTCCAGAGCCTGCCCGGCGTCGGTACGACGATCAAGCATTTTGCCTGCAACAACCAGGAAGATAACCGCATCGGTTCGGACAGCATCGTTTCCGAACGGGCTCTGCGCGAGATCTACCTGCGCGGCTTCGAGATCGCCGTCAAGGAGAGCCAGCCCATGTGCATCATGACAAGCTACAACCTGGTCAACGGCGTGCACGCAGCGAACAACTATGACCTCTGCACGACGGTGGCCCGGCAGGAATGGGGCTTTCAGGGCGTCATCATGTCCGACTGGACGACCACCCTGCCGGAGGCCGGAAGCATTCCCCACCTCTGTGTAAAGGCAGGAAACGACCTGATCATGCCCGGTATGGAATCTGATCTGTCCGAGATCACGGCGGCTTATGAAAACGGCAGTCTCACCGATGAGGACATTCGTTCCTGTGCAGCGCGGTTGATCCAAGTCATCCTGCAGACGAATGCATATGAGGACTGCAGGCCGTATCAGGCATAACGCAAGGATCCCTGCAGACCGCATCCAGGCGGTTTGCAGGGATTTATTTGTCAGCAAAGACGTGTTGCCAGCCCAGAACAGGTCTGTTCCGTGTGCCGTTCGAAGGAATCAATATGCTGTCCACATAGAACTGTATCACGTTTTTGCTTTCTTCATATATCTGGCATCCCTGTAGGAACCGATTTTTACGATCTTGTCTTCTTTCAGCATATTTCTAAGAACAAGTTCTACCGTTTTTACGCTGACGTCCGGTACCTTGTCCAGTATGTCACTCTTTGAAACAGGAACGATCGCATTCAAAAGAATTGCTTCAACACGTTCGGATTTCCTGGCTTTCTTCAGTGAAATATCCATAAATGACTCATCCAGATCTTTATAGCATCTATAGAGGATCTGCATGAAATGAACCATAAATGGCGTATAATCATTCTCATTCTCATGCCAGCCGACAGATGACCGTTCCAGTGCATCGTAATAGCTCTCTTTATATTTGTTGATCTGTCCTTCAATGGATATATATCTTCCGATATCATATCCTGCCCTATATAAGAGAAAAACGGTCAGGAGCCTGGACAATCTTCCGTTCCCGTCCAAATATGGGTGGATGCATAGAAAATCCACAATAAAGCATGGTATAAGCAAAAGATCTGAAATACCGGAATTCTGCCTGGCGTCATAAAACGCCAATAACAACTGTTCCATAGCCTTTGGCGTATCCTTTGACGAAACAGGCACAAATCTGACACGTCTTGTCCCATCAGGAAGATATTCCATGATCATATTATCATGGGATTTATACTGCCCGGCTTCCAATGGAGCTGCCTCTTCTTCCATCATCCTGTGAAGCGTTTTGATCGTATCCTCATTCAGATCCATATGTTCATGATTTGTATGAATAAGGTCCAGTGCTTCTTTATATCCTGAGATTTCCTTTTCATCATGCGTAATGGGAACAGCACCATTTACAATGTCTCTGATCCTGTCGTCTGTCGTCACGATTCCTTCGATCGCATTGCTGCCTTTTATGGACTCCACAATGGCCTTTTTCCTCAGTTCATCATAGGTGTCCTCATACTGAAGCTTTCTAAAAGCACCCTTGGCACGCAGATCCGCTATGATCGTGGATAAGGATACGATGTTGGCAGGAATATTTATTTCCAAAAAGCGATAGTCAAATCTTCTCATAATCCTCCCCTAACTAAATTTACTACCTAAATTTTAATCAAATTTAGGTAGTAAATCAACGATCATTATGATATATACTGATTGTCAGCGGCTCTCTGCCGTTTCTGCTCACTCCAGCTCGATCGTCCCCGGCGGCTTGGACGTGATGTCGTACAGGACGCGGTTGACGCCCGGCACCTCGTTGATGATGCGGTTCATGGTCCTGGAGAGGACCGGCCACGGGATCTCGGCCGCCTCCGCAGTCATGAAGTCGCTGGTGAGGACCGCGCGCAGGACCACGGCGAGGCCGTAGGTGCGGTGGTCTCCCATGACGCCGACGCTGCGCATGTTGGAAAGGGCCGCAAAATACTGTCCCAGCTGCGCATCCACGCCCGCCTTGGCGAGCTCCTCGCGGAAGATATAGTCCGCGTCCTGGACGATGCGGACTTTGTCCTTGGTAATGTTGCCGACGATGCGGACGGCGAGGCCGGGCCCCGGGAAGGGCTGCCGATAGACCAGCTCGCGGGGGATGCCCAGCTGCAGGCCGACGGCGCGCACTTCGTCCTTGAAGAGCATGCGCAGGGGCTCCACAGGTGTTTCGTCAAAACCCAGCTCCCGCACCAGTTCCACAGGCAGGCCGCCCACGTTGTGGTGAGATTTGATCACGTCGCTGGTCTTGCCGTCGCCGCTCTCCACCACATCCGGGTAGATCGTGCCCTGGGCGATGTAGCGGATCCTTCGGCCGCTGCCGCGGATGTCCTCCGCGATCTTCCTGGCCTCGTCGCCGAAGACCTGGATGAACTCCTCGCCGATGATGTGGCGCTTGGTCTCCGGATCCTTCTCTCCTGCCAGCCTTATATAGAAGCGGTCCTGGGCGTTCACGCGCACGAAATGCAGGTGGAAGTCGCTGCCGGGACCGAAGACGCGCTCCACTTCGTCGCCTTCATCCTTGCGCATCAGGCCGTGGTCCACGAAGACGCAGGTCAGCTGGTCGCCGATGGCACGGGACAGAAGCGCCGCCGCCACGGTGGAATCGACGCCACCGGACAGACCCAGCAGGACATGGTCTTCACCGATCTTCTCCCGCAGCTCCCGGATCGTGCGCTCGGCAAAGGCATCCATCTTCCAGTCGCCGCTGCAGCCGCAGACGTCCAGCACGAAGTGCCGCAGCATCTTCATGCCTTCCACGGAATGCACCACCTCCGGGTGGAATTGGACAGCGTAGAGCTTCTGCTCCGCGTTCTCCATGGCCGCGCAAGGGCAGTGGTCCGTGTGTGCCGTGATCCGAAAGCCCGCCGGCACCTGCGCGATGTAGTCAGTGTGGCTCATCCAGACCGTGGTCTCCGGCTGCTCCTCCGTCGCCACATCGGAGAAAAGGGCCGACGACCGGTCCACCTTCACACTCGTGTGGCCGTACTCGCTGACCGGCGCCGTCTCCACGCTCCCGCCGCAGCGGTAGGCCATGAGCTGAGAGCCGTAGCAGATGCCGAGGACCGGGATCCCCGCCTCGAACAGTTCCTTTCCATAGGTCGGCGAGGCCGGATCATAGACGCTGGCCGGCCCGCCGGTCAGGATGATGCCCATGGGGTCCATAGCGAGGAGTTTATCCAATGGTGTCTTGTAGGGATGGATCTCACAGTACACACCGCACTCTCTCACGCGCCGCGCGATGAGCTGCTTGTACTGTCCGCCGAAATCCAGGATGATAATGCGCTGCAAGGTGTCCTCCTTTTCGATAACGGGTTCTGATTCTGTCCTGTCTCCGGTGTTGTGCTGCATTTCCTAAATGAAAGCGGTATCGCTGTAGCCGACATATCCCAACCGCTCTCTAAGCCCGTCAGGACGTAGGACTTGCTATTAGAGTGCCGCAAGAGAGATCATAGCGGCAGTCAAACGGCAATAGGATGGCCTTGATGCAGGACTTGCCATAAGAGTGCCGCAAGAGAGATCGTAGCGGCAGTCAAACGGCAATATGCCGGTCATGACGCAGGACTTGCCATAAGAGTGCCGCAAGAGAGGCTGCAGCGGCAGTCAAACGGCAATAGGATGGCCTTGATGCAGGACTTGCCATAAGAGTGCCGCAAGAGAGATCATAGCGGCAGTCAAACGGCAATAGGGCTGGCCATGACGCAAGACTTGCAGACGCTGCGCGTCTTGTCCTCCCCCCAGAACAGAAAGCAGGGCAGAGAGCGAGCTCTCTGCCCTGCTCTCTGACCTCCACAGGGGTGATGATCCTTATTAAAGCTCACAAGTTCCCACAGTCCTGGGGAAAGGCAGGACGTCGCGGATGTTGCTCATGCCGGTCAGGTACATGACGCAGCGCTCGAAGCCCAGGCCGAAACCGGCGTGGCGGACGCTGCCGTAGCGGCGCAGATCCAGGTAGAACTGGTAGCCTTCCTTGTCCATGCCGAGCTCGTCCATGCGCTGCTCGAGCTTGGCCAGGTCGTCCTCTCTCTGGCTGCCGCCGATGATCTCGCC
>DFIR01000076.1:21495-21632 GCA_002372815.1 Lachnospiraceae bacterium UBA3692 | reverse complement strand
CGGGGACCAGGCAGTCCATGGCCGCCACAGTCTTGCCGTCCTCGTTGAGCTTCATGTAGAAGGCCTTGATCTCCTTCGGATAGTCCGTGACGAAGACCGGTCTCTTGAAGTACTGCTCGGTGAGGTAGCGCTCGTGC
>DFIR01000076.1:17319-21435 GCA_002372815.1 Lachnospiraceae bacterium UBA3692 | reverse complement strand
CTCGGTCTGCAGGTCGCAGCCCCAGTACACCTTGTAGTCGAACTTGTCGTTGTTCTGCTTGAGGATCTCGATCGCCTCGGTGTAGGTGATGCGGCCGAAATCGGAGTTCAGCACGTGGTTCAGGCGGTCGATGAGGCCCTTGTCCACGAACTGGTTGAAGAACTTCATCTCCTCGGGCGCGTTGTCCATGACGTAGCGGATCACGTACTTGAGCATGTCCTCCGCCAGCTGCATATCATCCTGCAGATCGGCAAAGCAGAACTCCGGCTCGATCATCCAGAACTCCGCCGCGTGACGGGTGGTGTTGGACTGCTCCGCGCGGAAGGTGGGTCCGAAAGTATATACGTTGCGGAACGCGAACGCGAAGGTCTCCACGTTCAGCTGACCGCTGACGGTCAGGTTGACGGGCTTTCCGAAGAAATCCTTGCTGTAATCGACCGCTCCGTCTTCCGTCATCGGAAGCTCTCCCATGGGCAGGGTCGTCACCTGGAACATCTCGCCGGCACCCTCCGCGTCACTGCTGGTGATGATGGGCGTGTGGACATAGGTGAAGCCTCTCTCCATGAAGAAAGAGTGGATCGCGTACGCCGCCAGGGACCGCACGCGGAAGGTCGCCATGAAGGTGTTGGTGCGCGCGCGCAGGTGGGGCATGGTGCGCAGGTATTCGAAGGTGTGGCGCTTCTTCTGCATCGGATAGTCCGGTGTCGTATCGCCTTCCAGCTCGACGCTCTTCACCTGCATCTCAAAGGGCTGCTTGGCATTGGGTGTGAGCACGATCGTGCCGGTCGCAATGATCGCCGCGCCGACGCCCAGCTTCGCGATCCGGGAGAAATCCTCCAGCTCCGCCGCGTACACCAGCTGCAGGGTCTGGAAACAGGAACCGTCACTGAGCACGATGAAACCTACCGCCTTCGAATCGCGATTGCTGCGGATCCAGCCGCCCACGGTGACATCCTTGCCTGCGTATTCCTGCGGCTGCTCAAAAAGAGACCGGATCTCTGTCATACTGTACTGTTCTCTCATTTTCTCCTCCCTGTCGCGGTGCATGCGTCATGCCCGCGCTGACCTTCTTACTGTGCTGTCTCCTGCTCCGCCGCGTCCTCGATGATCTCTTCCAGACCCTCTGCGGCGCCCTCCTCAACGGGCTCCGTCCCGGCGTCGGTCGTCGTTTCGACGGCGGGCTCGGTGATGACGGCGCTCTTCTTCAGGAACTCGAGCACGTCCAGGCGCATCAGATATTCTCTGTAGGACTCTCTCTCATCCATGGTGAAGGAGTCGATGGACGTGTAGCCCTGCTCCGCCATGCCATCCTGCTCGAGGATATCCATCAGCTTGGTCTCAAGGGCATCGTCCGGGATCTGCAGGCCCTCCTCCTCCGCGACCGCGCCGAGCAGCAGCAGATATTTGACCTGCTGTTCCGCCGCTTCCCGGATCATGCTGAGATAGCCGTCCCCGGTCGTCCCGTAGGCGTTGGTCATATACGTCTCAAGGTCCATGCCGTACTGCAGGGCCTCGTCGGTGATCTGGGAGACGAGGCTCTCGTTGTAGCGGTCCACCATCGCCTTCGGCAGTTCCCCGGCGTAAGTGCTGTTCTGGTCCAGCCACTCCATGATGCCGCTGTACACTTCGTCATTGTAGTTGGTCTCGTACTGCTCTTCCATGTACGCCTTGACGAACACGCGGTACTCGTCCACGGTCGTGATCGCCTTGCCGAAAGAGTCGTGCAGGCCCAGTCCGACCACATATTCATCGTTCAGCTCCGGGAGCTCCGCAAGGTACACATTGTTCACCGTCACGATGAACTGCACGTCCTTGCCGGCATAGTCCGGATTGTTCTCGTAAGGATCAGGGAACTTCAGGTCCAGCGTCACGGTCTCGCCGACCTTCGCGCCGATCAGTCCGCTCTCAAAGCCATCGATATAGCTGCCGGAGCCGATCGTCAGATACTGGCCGTTCGCGGTCCCGCCCTGGAACTGCTGCCCGTCCATCATGCCGATGTAATTGATGTTGACGGTATCGCCGTCGTGCACTTCCTCACCGATGCTGCGCACGTTGTTGATGAGGCTCTCGACCGCCTCTTCCGTCACTTCCTGCGGTTTCGCCGCCTCGACCGGGATCGACGAGCGGTCCTCGGGAAGCGTCACATAATCTGCCGCCGTGATGCCGCTCAGGAAAGCGGTGGGATCCTCCACCCACTCCCCGGATGTCACATTCTGCTGCTGCGCACCGGTAGTCTCCTCGGTCGCCTCTTCCGTCGTCGCGGTGCTGCTCTCCTCGCTGCCGCTTCCGCTCTGCTCCGAACTGCCTCCGCACGCCGCCAGGGAACATCCAAGCACCAGTGCCAGCATCGCTGCCGTCATTCTTTTCTTCATCTGTTCAACCTCTTTCCCCTGCTCCGGCAGGTTCCCCTGTCCCGCCTTCGCAATCATCGTTCTACGCGCGCAAACGCGCCCAATTCCTGTGAAAAACCCCTTTCACCAGTAACTGTAGTATTGTATCACATGCAGTCAATTACGAAAAGAGAACTTTTCCATCCGTCACAGAAATGTCATATTCCGTCCCGAAAATGCACTATCAACCTTAAAAAGCCAGGGAGATAGTGCATTCCAAATTTTGCCTCACTACGATCAGGAAATAAGAAAAATGATAGTGCATCTTTCGAGAAAAAATGCACTACCCACCGGCAAAAAGCTTCCGTGGCAGTGCATTTCAGGTCCCCAAAACGCAGAAATATCAATATTCAAAAGATACGCAGACGTAATACCGTAAATCACGCACTATTATCCGGATTTCTCACCTCACTTAGTGCCGCATTTTTTGAAACGCACTACTTCCGGAGAAGACAGACAGAAATAGTGCACTGCCTGGCATCTGCGAAGCAGACAAAGCGGGCCGCACAGAGGACTGTCCCCCTGTGCGGCCCTGTGTGATGATTTTATTTGCCTGCCGCGCTCAATCGCACGAGGGCTCTGTAGAGCTTGGCTTCCGCGCGGACGCGGGCCTGCTCTTCGAGCTTCTCGTCGTGAAGGCGCTGCTCGGCGCGCTCCTTGGCGCGCTGCGCGCGCTCGACGTCGATCTCGTCTCCCCACTCCCAGGTGGTGGGAATGAGACGGCAGAGATTGTCCATCATGGAGAGCATGCCGCCGATACAGGCCGCGTTGCGCTCCGTGCCGTCCTCCAGGACGACGGTGGCCTTGCCCATGCCGACAGCGGTGCAGTAGTTGATGTGCCTGGCCAGGATCGCCAGATCGCCGTCGATGGAGCGAAGCTTTAAGCGCTGCACTTCTCCGTCAAATTCGAGGCCGTCCATGGAAACGACCTGTAAGCGGAAGGTTGCCATGGCGAGTCCCTCCCTTCTTACCTGCCTGCCTTTTTGAAGACGTCATCGATCGTGCCCGCGAACAGGAAAGCGCTCTCGGGAAGGTCGTCGCACTCGCCGTCCAGGATCATGCGGAAGCCGCGGAGCGTCTCCTTGAGCGGCACGTACTGTCCGGGCATGCCGGTGAACTGCTCGGCCACAGAGAAGCTCTGGGACAGGAAGTTCTGGATCTTACGCGCTCTGTAGACACTCAGCTTGTCCTGATCGGACAGTTCGTCCATACCCATGATGGCGATGATGTCCTGCAGTTCTTTGTAGCGCTGCAGCACCTGCTGCACGCGGCGGGCGACATCGTAGTGCTCCTGCCCGAGGATCTCGGGGGACAGGATCCGGCTCGTGGAATCCAGCGGATCCACCGCGGGGTAGATACCCTGCGACGCGATGTCACGGGACAGAACGGTGGTCGCATCCAGGTGCGTGAAGGTCGTCGCCGGCGCGGGGTCGGTCAGGTCGTCCGCAGGGACGTAGACCGCCTGCACGGAAGTGATACTGCCGCGCTTGGTGGAAGTGATGCGCTCCTGCAGGGCGCCCATCTCCGTCGCCAGCGTGGGCTGGTAGCCGACCGCGGAAGGCATACGTCCGAGAAGTGCGGACACCTCGGAACCTGCCTGGGTGAAACGGAAGATATTGTCGATGAACAGCAGCACGTCCTGGTTCTTCTCGTCGCGGAAGTACTCCGCCATGGTCAGACCGGACAGGCCGACGCGCATTCTCGCTCCCGGCGGCTCGTTCATCTG
>DFIR01000076.1:14651-17269 GCA_002372815.1 Lachnospiraceae bacterium UBA3692 | reverse complement strand
CGTTCATCTGGCCGTAGACCAGGGCAGTCTTGTCCAGAACGCCGCTCTCCTTCATCTCGCCGTAGAGGTCGTTGCCCTCACGGGTGCGCTCGCCGACACCGGTGAAGACCGAGATGCCGCCGTGCTCCGTGGCGATATTATGGATCAGTTCCATGATCAGAACGGTCTTGCCGACGCCCGCGCCGCCGAACAGACCGATCTTGCCGCCCTTGGCGTAAGGGCAGATCAGGTCAACGACTTTGATACCGGTCTCCAGGATCTCCGTAGCCGGGGTCTGCTCCTCAAAGGTAGGGGCAGGGCGATGGATCGGCCACCGCTGCTTCGCCTCCGGCGCGGGCCGATTGTCAACAGGCTCGCCGAGGAGGTTGAAGACGCGGCCGAGGCACTCGTCGCCGACCGGGACCGTGATCGGTCCCTCGAGGTCCACCGCATCCGTGCCGCGGACCAGTCCGTCCGTGGAGCTCATCGCGATGCAGCGCACGACGTCATCGCCGATCTGCTGCGCCACTTCGGCGATCAGCCTGCGGTCATTCACACGGATCTCGATCGCGTTCAGCAGTGCGGGAAGCTCTCCCTCCTTGAAGCGGATGTCCAGGACCGGTCCCGTGATCTGGATGACCTTTCCTATATGTTTCTCACTCATAAGCGTATTACTCCTTCTATGAATTCCCCTCTGCGCCTGCGACGATCTCCGTGATCTCCTGCGTGATGCTCGCCTGTCTCGCGCGGTTGTAGAACAGGCTCAGCTTCTCGATCATCTCCGAAGCGTTGTCCGTCGCGGCCTCCATCGCCGTCCTTCTGGCCGCCAGTTCGCTGGCGACAGAGACATTGATGGACGTGTACAGAAGACCCGCCAGATATTCCGGTACGATCGCGTTGAAGACGGTCTCGCTGTCAGGTTCATACAGGATCAGGTCCCGCACAGGTGCCTTCGGCTGATCGTTTCCGGCCAGTGCCTGCTCCTCCCTGACTTCCTCCTCGAAGTCCGCAAGCGGCAGCAGCGACGAGGCCATGGGAGTCTGCGTCAGCATCGACACGAACTGTGTGTAGCAGAGGAGCACATGCCCGAACCGGCCCGCCGAATAGGCATCACAGATCATCCTGGCGATCCCGAAGCAGTCCGAAACGCTGATCTTCGCGACTTCCGCAAAGTCTTCGGTGAAAAGCTCCACATCCCTGTGGCGAAAATACTCGACAGCCTTCTTGCCGATGGGAAGGACCATGTAATCGCGCCCCTTCGTCTCGTTCTCCATGAACTTGAAGAGGTTGGCGTTGTAGCCGCCCGCAAGTCCCCTGTCGCCCGCGATGACGACGTAGAGCCACTTGTCGTTTTTCACCTGACGGGTGTAGGGCGACTGGAACTCTGTGTTGTTCACCGCGATGTCGCGCAGCGTGGCGCGCATGATCTCGAAGTAGGGTTTGCTCTGGTCCGCCTTCTCCTTGGCCTTGCGCAGCTTGGACGCCGCCACGAGCTGCATGGCCTTGGTGATCTGCATGGTATTCTGGACGCTCTTGATCCGGAGCTTTACAGCTTTCATATTGGCAGCTGCCATAAATACCTCCAAAAAATGAGTTTCTCAGCGGTCAGCGCGCATGATTACTGACGCGCGCCGATGAAAGACTGGGTGAAGCTCTTCAGGCACGCCTTCAGTCCCTCTTCCGCCTCCGCGCTGAGCGCGCCGGTCTCGCGGATCGTGCGCATGGCGGCGGAGCCGTCCGGATCCTGGTCGAGGCGCTCGAACAGGGCCTTCTCGTACTCGGCGATGTCCCCCACGCTCACATCCGTGAGGATCCCGTTTACGACCGCGTAGAGGATGGCGACCTGCTTCTCCACCGGGACGGGCTCGCTGCGGCCCTGCTTGAGGACCTCCACGATGCGCTCGCCCTGTGCAAGTCTCGCCTTGGTATCCGCATCCAGATCCGACCCGAACTGGGCAAAACTCTGCAGCTCACGGTACTGCGAGTACACGAGCTTCAGGGTACCGGCGACCTTCTTCATGGCCTTGATCTGCGCGTTGCCGCCGACTCGGGACACGGAGATACCGGGGTTGACCGCCGGCATGATGCCGGAGTGGAACAGCTCCGTCTCCAGGAAGATCTGGCCGTCCGTGATGGAGATCACGTTGGTCGGGATATATGCGGAAACGTCGCCCGCCTGCGTCTCGATGATGGGAAGCGCGGTCAGGGAACCTCCGCCGAGCTCGTCGGAGAGCTTCGCGGCTCTCTCGAGAAGTCTCGAATGCAGGTAGAAGACGTCGCCCGGGTACGCCTCACGTCCCGGCGGGCGGCGGATCAGCAGGGACAGTGCGCGGTAAGCCACCGCGTGCTTGGACAGATCATCGTAGATGATCAGCACGTGCCTGCCTTTGTTCATGAAATATTCGCCCATCGCGCAGCCGGAATAGGGCGCGATGTACTGCAGCGGCGAGGGCTCCGACGCGGTCGCGGCCACGACGATGGAGTACTCCATCGCGCCGCCCTCCTGCAGCTGCTGGACGATGTTTGTAACGGTAGAGCGCTTCTGGCCGATCGCGACGTAGATGCAGATGACGTCCTTGCCCTTCTGGTTCAGGATCGTATCGGTCGCGATCGTGGTCTTGCCGGTCTGGCGGTCGCCG
>DFIR01000076.1:0-14563 GCA_002372815.1 Lachnospiraceae bacterium UBA3692 | reverse complement strand
GGGATCATGGAGTCGATGGCCTTGATGCCGGTCTGCAGGGGCTCCTTGACGGGCTGCCTCTCGATGATGCCGGGCGCCTGCGATTCCACGGGGCGGAACTCCGTCGTCGCGATCGGGCCCGCGCCGTCGATGGGCTGGCCGATCGCGTTCACGACACGTCCGATCATGGCCTCGCCGACGGGGACGGAGACGACACGGCCGGTCCTCTTGACCGTCTGTCCTTCGCTGATCCCCTTGTCATCGCCGAACAGAACTGCCGAGACGCTGGTCTCCTCCAGGTTCTGCGCCATACCGAAGGTCCCGTTCTCAAATTCCAGAAGTTCGCCGGACATGCAGTTGATCAGTCCGCTGACTCTGGAGATACCGTCACCGACGGTCAGGACCGTGCCGGTCTCATTCTGGATGATCGCATTCTGATAGTTTTTGATCTGACTGCGGATCACCTGGGATATCTTCTCTGGTCTTAATTCCATTGGTATATTCCTTTACAATACTGTGTCACTGACCTTTTTGCGCAGGTCGGCGAGCCTTCCCATCACGGTGCCGTCGAGCAGCCTGCCGTCGATCTCCACGCGCAGTCCGCCGAGGATGCCCGTGTCGATCTTCTGTTTCAGGAGGACGGTCTTGCCGCTGAGAGCTTCCAGGCGTGCCTTGAGCGCCTCTTCCTGCGCGTCCGAAAGACGCACCGCCGCGGTGACTGTCGCCTCGGCGATCCCGTTGTCCTTATAGTAGGCCGACCGGTAGGTGCGCAGGCTGGCGCTGTATCCTCTGAGAAGATTGTTTTCCAGAAGGATCATGAGATAGTTCAGGAGATAGGGATGCACCGCTTCCCCGAACGCCTCTCTGAGAAGTCCCAGCCGCTCCCCGCGGGGGATCGAGGGCTCCGAAAGGAGCGTCAGGTAGTCCGGATTCTCATGAAAGAGCCCGTCCACGGTCTCCATTTCCTGAAGGATCTGCCCGGAGAGGCCTTCCTCCGCCGCCAGGTCATACAGGCTCTGCCCGTAGAGACTGGACGATGTCGTCATGATGCTTCCCCTACTTTCTGAATGAAGTCATCGATGAGACGGCGATGATCCTCCTCGCTGATCTCGCGCTCCATCACCTTGCCGGCAATGTCCATGGCCAGTCCGCCGATCTCGTCCTTGACCTCATTGATGGCTTTCTTTCTTTCCTGTTCGATATCCGCCTCGGCCCGCGCGCGGATGCCTGCGGCCTGCTTCTGCGCTTCCCGCACGGTCTCGTCGGCCTTCCGCTCCGCTTCCTTCTGGGCGCTCTGTACGATCTGCGCAGCCTCGTCCCTGGCCTGTGCCAGTCCGGACTCGTACTGCTCCTTCAGACTGTCTGCCTCCGCCTTCGCATCCCGCGCCTGACGGATCTCCTGGTCCGCGAGTTCCCTTCTCTTCTGCAGGATCTCATTGATCGGCTTGAAGAGGAACCGCTTGATCAGGTACATCTGAATGAAAAGATTCAGGATCTGCGCGATGAGCGTCCAGGGAACCAGTGTCACAAGTGGCTGTGTACCCATTGATTCTGCCTCCCCTCGGTTAATTCCGGTTTCTGTCTCCGATCACTCAGCCGAGGTAGCCCATGAACATGCCGGGCGCAACGAAGATCAGCAGCAGGCCCGTAACGAAGCCGTAAATACCTGTCGTCTCCGCGATGGCGCAGCCGAGCAGCATCGTGCTGGTGACGTCGCCCTTGCACTCGGGCTGACGGCCGATGGCCTCCAGAGCCTTCGCGACAGCGTTGCCTTCACCGATACCAGGGCCGATACCTGCGATCAGAGCACAGCCGGCGCCGATGGCGCATCCTGCCAGAGCGATACCTTTTGCGAGAATAGTTAAATCCATGATCTTTCTCCTTATAAATGTGATTTGTTTTTATTGCATCCGCGGCGGTGCGCCGCGAAGTCTGCCGTTCCGAAGAAGTTTCTGCCGCCTGGCGGGCTGTAAGATCAGCCTTCCGCGGCGTTCGCGATGTACATGATCGTGAGCATCGTGAAGATGAATGCCTGCATCACGCCCGAGAACCAGTCGAAGTAGACGGACAGGATCGCCGGCAGGCCGACATCCAGGATCGGGATGTGGCTGAGAAAATCGCCGACCGCACCGGGAATCAGTCCCAGCAGCGCCGACGAAGCGACCGCGAGGGCCGCATAGATCAGACCGTTGATGACGACGCCCGAGAGGATATTGCCGAAGTGACGGCAGGCCATACTGACCGGCGTCGCCAGCTCGGACAGGATGTTGAAGGGGGTCATCACCGGGATCGGCTGCGTGAATCCCTTCAGGTAGCCGAGCAATCCGCCCGCCTTGATCTTCTCGAATGTGATCATGATGAAGACCACGATCGCCCAGCCGGCTTCTGTCGAAAGGTCCGCCGTCGGGCTCCTGAATCCGATCAGGCTGATCAGGTTCATCACGACACTGGACGCGAACAGGGCTGACACGAACGGGATCAGTCTGTCGAACTTCGTGCCGCCTGTGTTGGACCGGACCAGGTTGTTGGCCGCCTCCACGATCATCTCCGCGACTGCCTGCCGTTTCGAGATGTTCTCGACCTTCAGGTCTCGTGTCAGGAAGATGCACAGCCCGGTGATGATCAGCATCACGAGCCATGTGATCACCAGTGTCTCGGTGATCATGAAATCGCCCAGGATCGGAATGCCGGTCGGGATGCGAAGGAAGATCCTTGCACCGGTAACGTCAAATTCCATACCTACTCATTTACCTCCTTCCGTGCGTTTTCCTCTGGATCTGACCGGGATTCCGCCGGGGACTGCGACATTCCCTGTGTCCCTGACAGGATTCCCCTGACCTTGATAAGAAGGCTCGGAAACAGCAGCGGGAGGATCCCCGCCACCGGATTGATGAACCGCAGCACCATCGCCAGCACACACCAGATGAGCTGCAGGAAGGTCCTGTAGCGGTAGCTGATCTGCATCGCGTGGTACGCGTTTTCATAATTCTCGATCGAAGCGACCTTCTGCACCGTGACGGCCATCAGGAAGAAATTCCCGACCGCCACCGCGCATCCCAGGACTCCTCCCAGGACCACCGGCAGGCCTGCGGGCACCTTCCCCGGCATCGCCGCGTGGAGCCCGAAAAAGACCAGGATCATCACAGCGCTCAGCACTGCCGTTCCGGCAGCGGTGAGGACCGTCTCTCTCTTAACTGCTGACTGAAGTTTCAACGCTTCTCCTCGCTGTTCTATCTGTGCGCGTTGAAGGAGATGTTCCGCTCCTCCTTCTCCTGCGCCTCCTTCTCCCGCTGCATCACCTGCAGCCAGAACTTGTAAGCTGTCATAAACGAACTGCCCAGCCCGAAGACGAAGCCCGGAAGATAGATCCAGAGCGGCAGTCCCAGGCGCGTGCAGAGCAGGTAGCAGACGGCCAGACACAGAAGGAGCGGCATCAGGAGCGCCAGCCCCAGCTGCCCGATCATGACCAGACGCTGTGTGATCTCTGACCAGTTCATCTTCATCGTTCTCTCCGTTCCGTCTGTCGTCCGTAATCGTCCGCCGTCTTTCATAGCTGGACATATACGACTATTTTACACATTTCCGCGACTTCTGACAACGGATAAAAGAGGGAAGATATACGCCAGGATCCATTCCCCCGTTTTGCACATATTCTCTGATAAAGAATTATTCGTTTTCAAATACTTAATCACTTTTTCGAACCTGTTCAAGTCCCTTTATGAAAACGTTGTAATATAATATAGTAAAATAATCAAAGGGAAAATAAAGAAGTCCTATAGGGTTTATACGGTGGTTATTTATGGGAAAACACAAGATCAAGGCAGACGATGCCAACACGATCGGGACGAACATCCGGCGCATCCGGCTGGATGAAGGGATCGGACAGACAGAGATGGCCTCTCGTGTACAGCTGTTCAATGTCCCGCTGACCAGGGAGAGTCTGGTGAAGATCGAGGGCGGCCGGCAGCACATCTCCCTCGAACAGCTCAAGGCGATCCGTGAGATCCTTGGCTGCAGCTACGATGACCTGCTGGAAGACCCCGCACCCGCTGAGAAGAAAGGCGGACACAAGTAAGCAGGATCGCACCCGATCATCCGAGCACAGAACCCGGAACACAGCAAAAAGTCCCCTGCAGCAGATGCTGCCGGGGGACTTTTCTGTTCTGTCATCCTTTATTTTAATCGTTCTTATATTATACAACCGGCGGACGATGGGGCAGAATTGTTCAATCCGTCCGCCCTGTTTGTTCACACGATTTCCGCCAGTTCCAGGAGCAGCCGCTCTGTCCCCGTCCATCCGAGGCAGGGGTCCGTGATGGACTTTCCGAACACGCCGCCGTCGACGGGCTGGGAGCCGTCCTCCAGATAGCTCTCGATCATCAGTCCCTTGACGAGCCGGGCGATCTCCGGGGAGACGTGCCGGCTGTGCAGCACGTCCTTCGAGATCCGGATCTGCTCGAGATACCGCTTGCCCGAGTTGGCGTGATTCACGTCCACGACCACCGCCGGATTCGCGAGGCCGCTCTTCTGATAGGCATCATTGAGGCGCTGCAGGTCCTCGTAGTGGTAATTGGGCATGCTCTGCCCGAAATGGTTCACGAATCCCCGCAGGATAGCATGGGCCAGCGGATTGCCGGGGGTCTGCACTTCCCAGCCCCGGTACTGGAACCGCTGCGGGCTCTGCGCCGCCGTGATCGAATTCATCATGACCGTGATGTCGCCGCTGGTCGGATTCTTCATACCGGCGGGAATGCCGATCCCGCTGGCCACCAGGCGGTGCTGCTGGTCCTCCACGCTCCTCGCGCCGACCGCCACATAGGAGAGCAGGTCGCTGAGGTACCGGTGGTTCTCCGGATACAGCATCTCCTCGGCGCAGGTGAACCCGGTCTCCCGCACGACCCTCGTGTGCATCTCCCGGATCGCGATGATGCCCGCCAGCATGTCCTCGCCCCGGTGCACGTCGGGCTGGTGGAGCATGCCTTTGTAGCCCACGCCTTTGGTCCGCGGCTTGTTCGTATAGACGCGCGGTACGATCAGGAGCTTGTCCCGGACCTTCTCATTGATGCGTGCGAGCCGGTACATATATTCCAGTACCGCCTCCTCGTTGTCGGCGCTGCAGGGGCCGATGACCAGGAGGAACCTGTCGCTCTCCCCCTTGAACACTTCCGCGATCTCGCGGTCTCTCTCTTCCTTCACTGCGCGGATCTTCGCGTCCACCGGATACATCTCCTTGAGTTCCTCCGGTGTGGGAAGTCTGCGGATAAACTCCATCTGCATAACTCTCTTCCCCGTCTGCCCGCCCGCCGCGGGCCTTTCTTCTCTCTGTTGTCTGCCGCAATATTGCAAAAGAAAAGGCCGGCTGCGCCATGCGCGTCGGCCTTCCTGCATTCTATGACAAAAGCTGTCAGAGTGTCAAATCCCTCTTCCCGAAATGGATCACCGCCATCATGCCGGGACCGGTGTGCGCGCCGATGATCGGGCTCAGGGAGCAGATGTGGATCTTCGCCTCCGGGTCCGCCGCCAGTACCTTGTCCCGCAGATCCGGGATCCGGTCCTCGCAGTCCGCGTGGATGAGCACCACATCATGCCCGAGCGCCGGCTCCTTCGCCGCCTCGAACTCCTCGGCCAGGAACCGCTTGACTCTCGGCAGGCCGCGCTGCTTGCTGAAGCTGATCAGCTTGCCCTCCTCATCGATCCGGAGGACCGGCTTGATGTTCAGCATCGCGCCGGCGATCGCGGTCGCCGCGCTGATCCGTCCGCCCCTGCGCAGGTAGACCAGATCGTCGACGAAGAACCAGTGGCAGACCTTCTTCGCCAGATCCCGCAGCTTCGCCGCGTTCTCTGCAAGGGACAGCCCCTGCGCGCGGCCTTCCACCGCCTTGATCAGCAGAAGTCCCATACCGCCGGTGGCCGCCAGCGTGTCCACGACTTCCGCCTGGAAATCAGGATAGTCCTCTTTCAGATCCTGCACGGCGCTGCAGGCCGAATTATACGTGTTGCTGAGGCCGCCCGACAGCGACAGGTACAGGACATTGTTTCCTGCGGCCGCCTCCCTGCCGAACACCTCCTCATAGAAGAACGGTGTGATCTGGCTGGTGCTCACGGGCGCCCCGTCCCGCATCGCATCGTAGAAGGCGTGCATCTCGTCTTCCGTGAGCCTCTTCTCCAGAACGCACTCCTTCCCTCCCAGCATATACTTCATGGGGATGAGTGTGATCCCGTTTTCCTTCAGATAAGATTCCTCGATATCCACCGAGGCATCGATCGCGATCGTATACTGCTCCATTTCGACTCCTTCCGGACAGTCCCGGATACTGCCGGCAACACAGGCTTCATATCCGCGTGTTTACTTGTTATCGGTACAACTGTGTATTATTATACAAATGTGTGGAATCCGTACAACCCCAAATCCTCTCCGGCATGGGGGATAATACACACATATGGCGCAACTTGTATAAAAGATTCCGGAGGCTGCAAAATGCCAGAAGTCAAAAAGAAGCCCCGCACCGCCCTCTCACCGGCCCGCCGCAGCGCGGACGCGCCTTCACCCGCAGGCAGCACCGGCTCCGCTCCCTCCGCCCCCTCCGTGCAGGACGCCCGCCGGACGGACCGCCGCATCCTGCGCACAAAAGCATCCATACAGGGCGCCCTTCTGCACCTGCTCGCGCAGAAGCCGCTCACCGAGATCACCGTCACAGAGCTCTCGCAGGCGGCCAACGTCAACCGCAAGACCTTCTACAACTACTACAGCGACGTCTCGATGGTCCTGGATGAGATCGAGAACCAGATCGTCGCGGAGTTCCGGGAGGCGCTGGCAGGCCTGCGCTTTCAGGAGATGACGGATGACCCCACCAAGGGCTTTCTCGCGCTCGCGCGGCTGATCTACACGGACCTGGACCTCTACGACGGCATCTTCGCCGCGGACAGCATGAACTCCCTCCTCAGCAAGATCGTCCTCGTCCTCAAGGCCTACCTGCTCGACGCCGTGCGCCGCCAGGTCCGGATGGACGAGGAGCTCCTGGAATTCCTGATCGACTACTCCGTCGCCGGCACCGTCGCCGCCTACCGCCGCTGGTTCGAAAACGGCAAGAACGGCAGCCTCGAGGACCTCTCCCGCCAGGTCAGCCGCATCGCCTTCCTCGGGATCGTCGGCCTCCTCCAGGACCAGTCCGCCGGCTGGCGCACCTGACCTCACACAGGGTCACACAGGGGACGGTTCTCTGTGTGAGGCCTCTCCCATGAACATCCCTCCTGTATCCGTGAGAGTCACGGTTCACTGCGCGGAGACGCACTTAGACCTGGGCAGGGTACCTGCCGGGCAATGATCCAACTCGGGTTCCGCTCTGATGAGCGGTCCCCTCAGACATTGGGATCAACAAATGCCGCAGCCCGAAGCTGCGGCATTTGACCCGGCAGATACCTTGCCCAGTTCTGGTGCGTCAAGCCGCTCGTTCAAAAGTGTCTCTCACGGATACAGGACGGCTGTTCACGCCGGCTCACACCGGAACCGTCTGTGCGGCCTTCCTCGGGTTCAGCGGCAGGATCCGGTCCTCCTGTTCCTGCAGGGACAGCAGACGGGACGGCTCTCTGCTGTGAGCACTGCCAAAAATGACACCCTGCAGCCGGGAGAACTACTTTGAACGAGCAGTTTGATACACCTGGCATGCACAGGGCGTCTGATGGGCTGAAGGCCGCGGCTTCGGGCTGCGGCCGGAATTGATCTACTGTCTGAGTTCCCCGCTCATCAGAGCGGGGAACGAGCCCAATCATTGCCCATCAGGCGCTCCGTGCAGGTCTATGTGGATCTCTGCGAAGTGATCGTAGATATCACGGCTGCAGGGCGACATTTTTGAATCAGGCCTCACACAGAGAACCGTCCGCTGCGTGACCGTGCCGGTCATCGCAGTCCGGAGAGGTCGTAATGCGTCCGCCCATGTGTCCAGAGAAGCCCCAGCAGCACGCCGGCAGCCAGGCCGCCGAGGTGTGCGGCGTTGTTGATGTTGCCGGCTGTGAAGCCGCTGTAGACGGACAGCGCCAGCATCAGCAGCGCCCGCTTGCCCAGGGTGGAACCCTCTCCCAGCCGGTCCCGCACGCGCAGCAGGATCACCAGGATCACGCCCATCACGCCGAACACCATCCCGCTCGCGCCGACGGAGATGCTCTGCGCATTGGTATATGCGTCCCAGAAGACCGACACAAGATTGCCGCAGACCCCTGTCGCCAGGCAGAGGCACAGAAATCGCAGACTTCCCAGATTCCTCTCGACCACGCCGCCCGCCAGAAACAGGATCAGCATATTATTGAAGAGATGCTGCACCCCGAAATGCAGGAACGCCGCCGTCAGCAGCCGCAGATACTCCCCCTGCCGCAGCACCGCCTCGCTGGTCAGCGCAAAACGCGCATACACACGCTCCCCCATCGCCTCACTCAGGAAAAAAACGCACACACACCCCACCGTCAGCGCCGCCGTCACCGGCGCCCGCCGGATCGTCTCCGTGATCTCCCGCACCGTCGAATTCTCCACCATCTATTCCCCTTCATCACACATCTGCCGGGATCACCTTACTACCGTGTTCCCTGAGCAGCCTGACCAGATCCTGTGTATCCATCCAGACCGTAGCGGTATTGTCATTGGGATGCACCCCGATCCGCCCGGTAAATTCTGTATCAAGATACAGCTCCACTTTCCGCTCCTGATCATTCAGCAGTCCCAGCGGCGTGACCGCCCCGGGCACCAGCCCCAGGATCTCCATGAGCTCGTCCGGCGACGCAAAAGACAGACTCCTCAGCCCGTACTGCTTTCGAAATGCCTTCAAGTCCACCCGCTTATCCCCGCGCACGGTGATCATGTAATAGTGCCGCTTTTTATCGTCCCGCACAAAAAGATTCTTCGCGTCCGCCTCAGGATACGGCAGCGCCACTCTCGCCGCCTCTTCCATATTGTATACCGCCGGATGCTCCGTGACCTCGTACGCGATCCCCCGCGCCGTCAGGTATGCGAGTGTCTCTGCTTTGTCCATATACTGCATCTGCCGCTCTCTGTGACCCGTCCAAACTTCCGATAATTACAGCTGATTATAGCACTTCCTGCCGCCGTCCTCTACCTGCTCACCATGTGCGTTCGATCATGTTCTCTTTATGTTCATTTCCTTCACCGCAGCATCTATTTTTCTTTTATTTGTACACGATTATGTCAAAAACCTCCAAAAACTTGTCAATTCTGCCCCTTTCGATATCGTTTGCATCCTGTTATTATACGCACTGTGAGCGAAAGCTCACGGGAATTACCCCCCTAAACATTTTACATCCCCAGCGGAAGGCCCGGTTGCCTGAAGGCAGCCGGGTCTTTTGCGTGTTCCTACGAGCGGTGCAAAAGGCGAATGGGCACCGCTCGTAGAAGCAAGTGCAATGCACACCGCCAGCCGACGTACTCTCCTGCCGTAAGACTGCCGCAACGACTTCTCTGGCGGCACTCTTACGGCACTGCATAGCGGATGTAAGAAAGATGTACGTAACAAGCCACAAATATTTCTCCCCCCTCTTGACACCGCACCGCAAAGTGATATTATTTTGATATCACATAAATATCTCATTCCAAACGGAGGAACCGATAATGAAAACTACCATGAATACCCCTTCTGTCACACAGGAGCATGTGCTGGACAGGAACAGGAACGGGCTTCTGGTCCTGATTCTGGTCATTGCGCTGTACATTGTTTCCGTCCTGGGGCTGCTTGCCGGACTGGCGAACGGGAGCTTCCCGATGATCATCGTGTCTGTGCTCTGGATGAGCCTTGGGTGGATCTTCTTCCTCGGGCTGAAGGTCCTGGGGCCGCAGGAGGCGCTGGTGCTGACGCTGTTCGGCAACTATGTCGGGACGCTGAAGGATGCGGGGTTCTATTTCGTCAATCCTTTCTGCACGGCTGTGAACCCTGCGGCCGGCACGAAGCTCGGACAGAGCCGGGACGTGGATGACAGTCACAAGCCGGATCTTCTCTCCGTGATGACCACGGGCAAGGCGGAGTCGTCCCTGACGTCTCCCAGCAAGAAGATCTCCCTGAAGATCATGACGCTCAACAACAGCCGACAGAAGGTCAACGATGTCCTGGGCAATCCCGTGGAGATCGGCGTGGCGGTCATGTGGAAGGTGGCGGATACGGCCAAGGCTGTTTTCACTGTCGATAACTATAAAGAGTACCTGAGCCTGCAGTGCGACGCGGCGGTCAGGAACATCGTCAAGATCTATCCTTACGACATGGCGCAGAACGTCGACACGACCGGCGACGGGCTGGCGGATGACGGAAGCCTGCGCGGCTCCACGGAAGTCGTCGCCAGAAGGATCCGTGAGGAGATCCAGTCCAAGGTCTCCGAGGCCGGCCTCGAGATCCTGGATGCGCGCATCACCTACCTCGCCTACGCGCCGGAGATCGCCGCGGCCATGCTCCAGAGGCAGCAGGCCAGCGCCATCATCGATGCGAGGAAGATGATCGTCGACGGCGCCGTCGGCATGGTCCAGATGGCTCTGGACAAGCTCAGTGAGGAGCAGATCGTCGACCTCGACGACGAGCGGAAGGCCGCCATGGTCTCCAATCTCCTGGTCGTGCTCTGCGGCAACCACGACGCGCAGCCCATCGTGAACTCGGGAAGCCTCTATTGATCACGGCAGCATAAAGAAAGCACGCCGGACTGTCTGCCCCCGCAGGCGGCCCGGCGCGCGCCGGCCTCCGGCCGGGACAGGTCCATACAGCAGGAGGTGACAGCCTATGGCAGCCAAGAAGCAGGTGCCGCTCAGGCTCAATGAGAAGCTCTACGACGCAATCGCCCAGTGGGCGGAGGATGACTTCCGCTCCGTCAACGGCCAGATCGAATATCTTCTGACCGAGTGCGTGCGGCAGCGCAAGAAGAACGGAAAATATGTCTCGGAACATCTCGACGAACCGATCGAACTGGATATCTGAAAGAGGTGCCCCATGAAAGATGAGAAACTGATCAAATACCTGATCGCGGCCTTCGCCATCGCCTGGCCGATGCAGATCGCAGCCTCGTATTTTGCCTGGCAGGGACAGGCAGGCTTCTACAGGATGCTCCTCACCGGCAGCATGTACGCGCCCTGTGCGGCGACCCTGATCGCCGGAATCCCGCTGCGGGAGATGGGCTGGAAGCCTTCTCTGCGGGAAGGGAAATGGAAAGCCTTCCTGGCAGCCTGGCTGGGCCCGGCTGTACTGGGAGCTGTCGGCGCGGCGCTCTATTTTCTTATCTTCCCCGCCCGTCTGGACACCACCGGCAAATTCCTGATCGCGCAGCTCGGAGAGACCGGCCTCGCGCAGCTGCAGGCGCAGGGGCTGACACCGCAGAGCTATCTGGCGGTCTCCGCCGTGCAGGCACTGACCTGGGCGCCCTTCCTCAACATGCTGGCGGCGCTGGGTGAAGAGATCGGCTGGCGCGGCGCCATGTATCCCCGCCTCAGGGACCGCTTCGGCACACGGGGCGGCAGGATCCTGGGCGGCGTGATCTGGGGTGCCTGGCACTGGCCCATCATGGTCCTGGCCGGCTATGAGTACGGCCTGCAGTACCCCGGCGCGCCGGTTCTCGGACCCATTCTCTTCTGTGTCTTTTCTGCCGGCACCGGCATCCTGCTGGATGTCCTGTATGAGAAGACGCACTGCATCTGGATCCCCTCTCTGGCGCACGGCGCGGTCAATGCCTTTGCGGCCATTCCTCTCCTGCTCCTGGACCCGGCCTATGCGGATCAGATGATCCTCGGCCCCTCCATGATCGGCATCATCGCGGGGCTGCCGCTGCTTGTGACAGCCGTCCTGCTCCTGCGGCGTTCATAACCTTCTGCAGTAAAAGACCCCTGTGCCCGCACTGACAGGCACAGGGGTCTTTTATAATGATCATCTTCGCTGTCACAGCCTCTCGTCCAAGAACGCCTTCAGTTCTCCCAGGATCTCGTCCGAATAGAGCGGGTCGCTGGCGTGGCCCATGCCGGGGACCAGATGATAGGAGACGTGCTCCGAGCCCTGCAGGCCGCTCAGGTACTCGTACAGCCTCTCCGACTGCAGGTAAGGCACTGTGATGTCCGCGTCGCCGTGGACGATCCAGGTGTCGAGGATGCGGCCGTTCCCGAGGTTCTCCGCCAGATAGGTGTGCGGGTCCACCACATCCTTCTCTTCCTGCGTCATCTCCGTCATGTTCTTCCGGAAGAAATAGGAATGGATATCCTCATATCCATGCAGCACGTCGCCCGTGATCCAGGAATTGGCGATCTTAAACACGATATTCGGGATCCCCAGGCGTTTCCAGTCCTCCGCCTCTCCCTCATTGTCGACATGGCCGTAATAGTCCACGAGAACGTCAGGTTCCGCGGAATACTTCTCCCCGCCGGCCGCGAGATATTCCTCCTCGCCGATATAAGGCTGGTCGTTGAACTCCTGATCGTTGGTACCCGCGCACATGGTGGCCAGATAACCGCCCGCAGACTCCCCGAATACGGCAAAAGTATCGGCATCATAGCCGTACTGCGCCGCGTTCGCCCGCAGGAACCGGATCGCGGTCTTGCAGTCCTCCACGGCACCGGGGAAGCCGGCCTCCTGGGCCAGCCGGTAGTTGATGGTCGCGCAGGCATAGCCGTGGTCGCGGAAGTACTGATACATCAGCACCGCCTGTCTTGACTCCGCGTCGTTGGAGATGAAGCCGCCGCCGTGGATGATGACGTAGAGCTTCGGCAGCGGCGCTCCCGCCTCCGCCGCAGGTACATAGATGTTCACGTACTGTGCCTCGGAGACGTCCGCATAGGGGACGTTCATATAGGCCGTGCCGTTCTCCCAGGCGGCTTCCTTGTCCAGATCATATTTTTCCACAGTCAGGTTGTGCCAGACCGCGGAGACCGCCCGCGGCTGCAGCGCGCAGCAAATGGCGGCCAGCACGACGACGGCTGCCAGAATGATGCCAAGAACACGCACCAGAGGATTCTTCTTTCCGGTCTTCTCCATAATGTTCCTCCCTTGGTTGTCTACTCCTTCACTGTCCACAGCAGCAGGACTTCTCGGCAAGTCCGGCAGGGCCCGCCTGTTCTTATCTTAGCATATTCCCCGGGGAATGCCTCCGAAGTGTCGCAAAATTCCGCTTTGGCGGCAGGATCTGCCTGTGCGGAATCTGCCGCACGTCAGGGGTATACCGCCGTCACCAGATCTCCCTGCCCGGCCTCGCCGGCTTCCTGCACCGGGACCAGGCATTCCACATACCGCTCCGTGTGCCCGCGCCAGCAGAGTCTGCCGCCCTTCGGGATCTTCTCCTCCAGCAGGACCTGCACCTTCTCTCCCGAGAAAGACGCGCGGTAGCGCCGCGCCTGCTCCTCTGTCATTGCAAGGAGGACCGCGCTGCGCTCGTTCTTGACCGTCTCCGGCACCTGGTCCGGCAGCTTCGCGGCCACCGTCCCCTTCCGCACGGAATATTTGAAGACGTGGATCTCGTACAGTTCGATCTCCTGCAGGAAGCGCACGGTCTGCGCGAACTCCTCCTCCGTCTCGCCGGGGAAACCTACGATCACGTCGGTCGTGACGGCCGGCCGGTCGTAGGCGCGCCGCAGGCGCTCCACACAGGTCCGGTACTCCTCCGTCGTGTAGTGCCGGTTCATCCGCTTCAGCGTGGCGTCACAGCCGCTCTGCAGGGAGAGGTGGAAGTGCGGACAGACTTTCGACAGGCCCGCGATCCCGCTGACGAACTCCTCCGTCATGATGCGGGGCTCCAGCGATCCCAGCCGGATCCGCTGCAGGCCCGGGATCTCCTGGAGCTTCCGGAGCAGCGAGAGCAGGCTCCTGCCGCCCTTCTCCGGGTCGAAGGGCACGTTCCCGGACTGCCCGAAGGAGCTCAGGTGGATGCCGTTCAGGACGACCTCCCGCACGCCGCTCTCCTCCGTGAGCTGCCGGATCTCCTCGCAGATCTCCGCCTTGTCCCGGCTCCGGATCCGCCCCCGCGCATAAGGGATGATGCAGTAGGTGCAGAACTGGTTGCAGCCGTCCTGGATCTTCACGAACGCGCGCGTGTGGCCGGGGGAGCGCAGGAAGACACTGCCGCCGCAGTCGGGATCCGCCGGCGCGTCCGCAGAATCGTCCCGCCACTCTTCTCCGTCCCGCGCCTTCAGGAAGGCCGCCAGGCGCCGGGCGATGTCCTCCTTGCCGCGGCTGCCGATCGCCAGATCCACGGCCGGGTCCTTCTCCACGCCGGCGCGGTCCGTCTCCACATAGCAGCCGACCGCGATCACGACGGCCTCCGGGTTGCGCTTCTTCGCGCGGTGGAGCATCTGCCGGCTCTTGCGGTCCGCGATATTGGTGACGCTGCAGGTATTCACCACGTAGACATCCGCCTCCTCACTGAAGGGGACCTCCTCGTATCCTTCCTGCACGAGGATCTGCCGCATGAGGTCCAGCTCGTAGCTGTTGACCTTACAGCCCAGATTGTGAAATGCCGCTCTCCCTGCCATCCGTTCTCTCCCGGTCCTTCCGATTGTTTATAACATTTTCACAGTGCTTCTCATTGACTTTTCCAGATGCCGTGGGTACTATAAAAACAAACTTGCGCC
>DFIR01000093.1:54292-71460 GCA_002372815.1 Lachnospiraceae bacterium UBA3692 | reverse complement strand
GGAAGGAGCGCTTGAGATCAGCGGGAACACGTGCAAAAGGGGAGAGGATTTCGCGAGAGCGGAGTACACGAACCCTGTGCGTATGCTGACGACGACGGTGAAGATCGACGGCGGGAGGATCCACAGGCTGCCGGTGATCAGCCGGAGCGAGATCCCGAAGGCGAAGCTGCCGGAGTGCCTTGCGTATCTGTACGGGATCCAGGCGAGCGCGCCGGTGAAGAGCGGGGACGTGATCAGCGCGGATGTGTGCGGCACGGGCGTGGACATCGTGGCCGCAAGGGACGTCAGCTGAACGGAACGGACTGGAAGAACTGGCCTCTCGACTGAGCGGCCTATGCAGAGCGGTTTATATACGTTTTTCTAAGGAGGAATCGGACATGGCGAAAGATTATATCCTTGTTGTCGATGAGGGAACCACCGGCCTGCGCGGCGTCGTTTTCAACCGGAAGATGGAGATCGTCGGCCAGCACTATGAGAAGATCACATCGTTCTATCCCGGCCCCAATGAGGTCGAACAGGATGGCGAGGAGATCTGGGAGAAGCAGGTCCTCGCGCTGCGCGAAGCGGTGAAGAAGGCCGGCATCGCGCCCGAAGAGATCGCGGCCGTCGGCGTCACACACCAGAGAGGCACGCACGGCTTCTGGAACAGGAAGACCGGCAAGATCCACGGAAGATTCATGGTCTGGCAGGACACCCGCGGCATCCGCGGCCGGAAGAAACTGCTGGAGGATCCCGCATTCCAGAAGATGTGCGAGAAGTATCCGGTCGTCGGCATGGCCACGGCAAACGCAGCGTTCGGCATGCCCGTGTCCGACAAGGTCTGGTTCGAGGAGAACCCGGAACTCCTGAAGGAGATCCAGGATGATCCCGACTGCGTCTGGGGCGGCATCGACACATGGCTCCTGTACAAGATGACGAACGGCAGGCTCCACGTGGCCTGCGCTTCGCACGCCGGCACCCTCCCGGTCTTCAGCCATGAGGAGAACCGCTATGTGTATGAGGCTCTTGAGTTCGGCTATGTGACGGAGAAGATGATGCCGGAAGTGCTCCCGGATGTGTACGACTACGGCATGATGACGGCGGATGTGCTCGGCATCGAGATCCCGATCAAGGCCTGTATCGCCGACCAGCAGTCCGCGTTGTTCTCAGAGGGCGGCCATGAGCCCGGCGCCTCCAAGTGCACGCTCGGCACCGGCACATTTGTAGATGTCAATATCGGCAAGGACTATCACACGACCGGGTCCTTCTATCCTTACTGCGCGTGGATGATCGACGGCGTCAAGACCTTCATGTTCGAGGGCGCGGTCATCGCGGGCGGCACCTCCCTTGAGTGGGCCAAGACCAACCTCGGCCTCTTCGACAACTTCGGCGAGATGGATGACATCGCGCTGTCCGTCGAGGACAATGCGGGCGTATACTTCGTCCCCGGCCTGAACGGCCTGGACGGCGTGCCGTTCAAGAACGCGAACGGCCGCGGCTCCTTCATGGGCCTGGAGGCGCGGAGCACGAAGGCGAACTTCGTCCGCGCGCTGCTTGAGAGCTTCGGATTCTCCGTCGCGTATCTGTTCGAGGACATCGCCACGGCGGTCGACGGATTCGAAGTCGGCACGATCAACGTGGACGGCGGCGTGTCCCGATCCAAGGTCGTCTGCCAGACGATCGCGGACCTGACCGGCGCGCGCGTCATCCGCCAGAAAGCGGACGAGGCGACGGCCATGGGCGCTGCCGAGATGGCGGCCATCAACCTCGGCTGGTTCACGCAGAAGGAAGCCAACGACTTCATCGTGGTCGACAAGGAGTACTTCCCGTCCGAAAATGCCGCGAAGATGAAGGAGAGCTACAAGATGTGGCTGAAGGCGGTCGAGAGATCCAAAGACTGGGTGGAGAACTGAGATGAGCGTCCGGCGTGACCGGACGAAGGTGCATGGAACTCACAGCCGGCAGGTGGGGGAGGAGACGTTCTTTGCTCCCCCTGCCGCCTGCGGCGGTATGAAACGGAGGTGATCGAATGAGCACTCTGGAAGAGATCTTCCGCTTTGAAAACCTTTACTACGAGAATTACCACAATCCGAAGAACCGGATCCGCCCGGACTCCCCGGAGATCCTCCTGATGAAGTACATCTGCGAGGGCAGACACGAGGAGGCCGTGCAGCTGTTCGAGGAGAAGCAGCAGTTCGGGGATATCCCGTCTGTAGTGGACGCGCCGAACGGGCGGTTCACGGGCCTCGACGGGATCCGGAAGTTCGCGCAGACCTGGATCAGCACAGCACAGGCGGACGGGGCCAGCATCATTCCCATGGTGCAGACACAGTCCGGCGGCAGGTCGGCGACGGAGATGCTGATGTGTTTTGAATATCCGCACGCCGGGAAGATCGTGCGTTTTCCCGTGCTGGTCGTCGGGGATCTGAGGGGCGGCGGCAAGCTGGACGAGGTCCGCATCTACTATTTCTACAAGTGGGTGCCGGGGATCAGCCCCTACCGCCACAGGATGTTCCGGCCTTCCTTTGAGAAGCAGATGGAACCTGCGGCTATGACCGGCGCGCTCAGGGCTTACAGCGAGGCGCTGGCCACCATGCGCTCTGTGGACGAGCTGCCCAGGATCATGGACACGATGACGGACGACGTCGTATACGGCGGCTACCGCCCCGAGACGATCTCCGGCATCATCCGGGGCAAGGAGGCGGTGGAGAAGAAGTACCGCTCCTTCGTCAACATGCCCCAGATCATCCGCTTCGAATCCGTGATCGACGACGGTCTCACGGCGGTCTGCGAGTGGGTCGGCGTGCCGAATCCGAACTACGTGCCGGAGGAGGGCAAGATCCCGCTGCTGCAGTCGGGCGTCGGCATCTACGTGCGCGACCTGGAGAGCGGGCTGATCAAGGAGGTCCGGATCATCGACAACGCGCGCTTCCAGGACACCATCGACTGGGAGACCGCGGACATACTTTACTGACAGACTTTTGGGGATAACTGCATACAAGCGTGTTTAAAAGGGAGGGTTGCACAATGGGAAAAGATTACATTCTTGTCTGTGACGAGGGGACGACCGGCCTTCGCGGTGTCGTCTTCAACCGGAACATGGAGATCGTCGGGCAGCATTACGAGAAGATCACCAGCTTCTACCCCGGCCCGAATGAAGTGGAACAGGATCCGCAGGAGATCTGGGACAAGCAGGTCTTCGCACTCCGCGAAGCCGTGAAGAAGGCCGGCATCAGCCCCGAGGAGATCGCCGCGGTCGGCGTCACTTTCCAGCGCGGCACGCACGGCTGCTGGAACAGGAAGACCGGCAAGGCCTACCACAATTTCCTGGTGTGGCAGGACACGCGCGGCATCCGCGCCCAGGCGAGACTGCTGGCAGATCCGGAATTCAATAAAGTCTGTGAACAGTTCCCTGTGGCCAAGATGGCTGTGATCAACGCGGCGCAGGCAATGCCGACGGTCGACTTCGTCCTGCGCGAGGAACATCCGGATTATGCGGCGGCGGTCGATAATGATCCCGACGCTGTCTGGGGCGGCATCGACACCTGGCTGCTCTACAACATGACCGGGAAGAAACTGCACGCTTCCTGCGCCTCGCACGCGGGCACCCTGCCGTTCTATTCCATCGAGCTGGGCCGCTATTCCCACGAGGTAATGGCATATGCGGGCATCCGGAAGGAGATGTTCCCGGAGGTCCTCCCGGACGTCGGCTACTACGGGATGATGGACAAGGAGATCATGGGCGTCGAGATCCCGATCATGGGCTGTATCGCCGACCAGCAGTCCGCTCTCTTCTCGGAAGGCGGCCAGGAGATCGGCAGCGCCAAGGTCACGATGGGCACCGGCACCTTCCTGGATGTCAACATCGGCACGGAATTCCGCACGGAAGGGACCCTGTTCCCTTACTGCGCATGGAAGATCGACGGGGTGAGCACCTACATGTTCGAAGGCGCGGTCCCGGTGGCCGGCACCTCCCTCGAGTGGGCCAAGACCAACCTGCAGCTGTTCAATGATTTCGGGGAGATGGATCCCATCGCGCTGTCCGTCGAGGACAATGCGGGCGTCTATTTTGTCCCCGGACTGAGCGGTATGGACGGTCTGCCTTTCATGAACCCCAACGGGCGCGGCTCCTTCATGGGGCTGGAGGCGCGGAGCACGAAAGCGAACTTTGTGAGAGCCCTGCTGGAGAGCTTCGCCTATTCGACGGCCTACCTGTTCGACGACATCGCCAAGGCCGTGAGGGGCTTCCACGTCAGCGAGATCAACGTCGACGGCGGCGTATCCCGCTCGAAGGTCGTCTGCCAGACGATCGCGGACCTGACCGGTGCGCGCGTCATCCGTCAGAAGGCCGATGAGGCGACGGCCATGGGCGCCGCGGAGATGGCGGCGATCGCGCTCGGCTGGTTCACGCAGGCCGATGTCAAGAAGTTCATCCAGGTGGACAAGCTCTATGAGCCCGCCGCAGACAACACGGCTCTGAAGAAGAGCTATGAGATGTGGAAGAAGGCGGTGGAGCGGTCCAAAGACTGGGTCGAGTGATTTATTTCATACAACGGGGAGAAAAGACATGCTGGAACGAGTGGAACAAATGCTGAAGGAGAAGTTTCCTTCCCTGGACCTGCATGTGCGTGAGAGCGATACGAGACCGGGCATCGTGTTCATCAGCGGCGAGTGCGAGAGCTGGGAGCAGCTGGTGCTTGTGGGCCAGACCGTGACCAAGGTCGAAGGCGTCGTCAACGCTGTCAGCGACATGACGGTGAAGGACCTCGTGATCCCGAAGAAGGACTACACGCCTTTCGTCGAAAGAGGCCGGGAGATCGGCGTGATCGACGAGGCGGACGTGGTGATCGTCGGACTCGGGATCGTCGGCTGCGCGATCGCGCGCTGGCTGTCCAAGTATGACATGAAGATCATCGCGGTCGATATGGGAGAGGACGTCGCGACCGGCGCCTCCAAAGCCAACAACGGCGGCGTCCACATGGCCGGCGCCGTCAAGCCCGGCACCGTGAAGGCGGAGCGCTCCGTCCGCGGCAACAAGATGTACGACCAGCTGGCGAAGGAACTCAACTTCGCTTTCGAGCGCCCCGGAATGCTGCACGCCGTCACGGAGGCCACCGATGAGATGCTGCAGGGCATCTATGCGCCTTTCCTGATCGCGGTGATGAACAACGATCTCACGCCGAGAATGATCAACGGCGAGGAGGCGATGCAGCTGGAGCCGGGCTACGCGGAGCAGGGCATCCGTCCTGTGGCAGCGACGTTTCTTCCCGCCCAGGGCATCGTGCATCCGTACGAAGTGGCCGTGCACCTGATCGAAAATGCCGCCAACAACGGCGTCAAGGTCATGTTCAACTGCACCGTCGGAGACGTGCTTGTGGAGGACGGACAGGTGACGGGCGTCGTCACGGAGAAGGGAATCATCAAGACCCGCTACATCATCAACAGCGCGGGCGTCTACGGCGACGAGATCGCGGAGATGGCGGGGGACCGCTTCTTCACGATCCACGCCAGAAGAGGCACGCTCGCCGTCTTCGACAAGAGCAAGAAACCCAAATACCGCAGGATGTCCGGTGTCTTCGATCCCGGCTATCTCAAGCGCAAGAACGTGGAATCCAAGGGCGGCGGCATGGGCTACACGCCTTCGCACAACATCCTGATCGGACCTTCCGCGTATGAACAGCCGGATAAGGAAGACGTGGAGACCACCAAAAAGGACCTGGACTACTCCATGAGCCGCAACCAGGATCCGGACATCACCGAGGCGGACATCATCCGGATCTTCGCGGGTACAAGACCCGCGGACTTCAAGGAGGACTTCATCATCGAGATGTCCCCGGTGGTCCACGGCATGCTGACCGCCGGCGCGATCCAGTCGCCGGGCGTCGGCTCCTCGCCGGCCGTCGCGGAGCGGATCGAGGAGATCCTGCTGGCGGACGCGGAGAAGACCTGGCATCCCCTGAAGGTCAAGGAGGACTGGGATCCGATCCTGCCTCCGAAGGTGCATTTCAACGAGCTGAGCCGCGAGGAGCAGGATGCGCTGATCAAAGAGCGTCCGGAGTACGGCCATGTGATCTGCCGCTGCGAGACCATCACAGAGGGCGAGATCATCGACGCCATCCGCTCCCCCGTCGTCCCCACGACGATCGACGCCATCAAGCGCCGCACACGCGCAGGCATGGGCCGCTGCCAGGGCGGTTTCTGCCAGGCGAGGGTCCTCGAGATCCTTGCGAGGGAACTCGGCAAGGACTGGGTGGAGATCAACCTCAAGGGACGTGGCTCCAACGTGCTGGAGAAAAAGAACCGATAACGAAACGGTCGCTGCCGGCCCCGGCCGGCGGTGGCCTGCTGCGGTCGGCAGTGGCGGCGGGCCGGTGTCGGAGGCCGCTGCGGCGGACAGAGAGGCGGACCGGGCATGACTTATACGATTTACTTTATACGGCACGGTTTTACAGAAAGGAATTACGGAGGTGTCCTGGTCGGTGCAAAAGGCCCCTCCCTGCGGTATCCCCTCTCGGATGCCGGCAGGGAGGAGCTGGAACAGCAGCACAGGGATCACCCGATGCCGGAGGCACCGCTCCTGTACAGCTCCCCGGCCTTCCGGTCCTTTGAGACCGCCATGATCCTGTATCCCGGCATGGATGTGCACGTCCTGCAGGATCTGCGGGAGCTCGACTTCGGCGACTGCGACGGCATGCCGGCGGCCGAGGTCAATGCCTGCGGACACAACGAAGGTTTCCGCACGATGGCGCTGGAACACGCGCTGCCGGGCGGCGAGACGATCCGGTCCTGCCGGGACCGCGCCATCCGGTCCTTCGACAGGATCCTGGATGAGATGGACCTGCACGGCGCGCATACGGCGGCTGTTGTGACACACTCCGTGCTCATGATGACGATGTTCTTCCACTGCGCCGAGACGGACCTGCCCCGCGACCAGCTCTTCGCGCCGAACGGGATGGGCTACACCCTTCTCTTCGACAGGGACCAATGGCAGCGGGAGCGCCGGTTCCGCATCGGCGGGATGATCCCGCACGGCGCGCAGCGGCCGGACATGAGCAAGTCGCCTTACTACGTGCCGGATGAGGAGTGAGCCGGGGCAAGCATGCATTCGAGAAGGAAAAGGAAATGGATGTCCCTCCGGCGGGCTGTCTCTGTGTCCCTGCCGGGGGAGATGCCGTTCATTGCGGCATAGATTTCCTTTCATCAAAATAACAGCCGGGAGGCTGTTATTTTGATGCGAGGCGCTGCACGCTGATGCTGCGGCCGGATTTCCCATTATGCAGCCTGTCTGTTTACCTGTCTGAAAGCGCAACCGGACAGGTGAACAGACAGGTCTTGGCAGATATCTGTCTGCGCTGCTGTCTGAAAGCGCAAACAGACAGGTGAACAGACAGGTCTTGGCAGATACCTGTCTTTTTTGCTGTCTGAAAGCGCAAACAGACAGGCAGACAGACAGGTCTCAGCGCAGACAGGGGCACGCACATTTGTGCGGCAGCCCTTTCTGAGCCCCGCCCGCCTGCCGGAAAGTCCGTATTGAACAAAAAGGCGAGGCATATTATATTAGTAGTTGAAAAGCGGCCGCGGTGTTTTCGGCTGCTGAAGGAAAGGAAACCGGTCAATGAGTGAATGGATCAAGGTAGCTGTAGATGCCATGGGCGGCGACAATGCGCCCGGGGAGATCGTAAAGGGCGCAGTGGAAGCGGTGCGCGCCAATGAGAATGTGAGCGTGACGCTGGTAGGACTGCAGGAGCAGATCGAGGCGGTCCTCGCGACGTGCGGGGAGTATCCGGCGGAGAGACTGTCGGTGCGGGCCGCCAGTGAGGTGATCGAGACCGGGGAGCCGCCGGTGGACGCGATCCGCAGGAAGCGGGATTCCTCGATGGTCGTCGGGCTGAAGATGGTCAGGAGCGGGGAGTGCGATGCTTTCGTCACAGCGGGGTCCAGCGGGGCCGTGCTGGCGGGCGGACAGCTCCTTGTCAAGAGGATCAAGGGCATCGAGAGGGCGGCGCTCGCGCCGATCCTTCCTTCCGCGAAGGGACCTGTCATTCTCATCGACTGCGGCGCGAACATGGACCCCAGAGCTTCGCAGATGGTGCAGTTCGCGCAGATGGGCAGCGTGTACTATGAGCATATGTGCGGCGTGAAGGACCCGCAGGTGGCCATCGTCAACGTGGGCACGGAGGAGGAGAAGGGCAACGCGCTGGTCAAGGAGGTCTATCCGCTCCTGAAGGCGTGTGATTCGATCAACTTCACCGGCAACATCGAGGCCCGCGAGATCCCGGCCGGCGGCGCGCAGGTCGTGGTGACGGACGCTTTCACAGGCAACGCGATCCTGAAGACCTATGAGGGGACGGCCAGCGTCCTGCTGCACTCCATCAAGGACGCCCTGATGACGGACCTGCGGTCGAAGATCGGCGGACTGCTCATCAAACCGGCCGTGAAGGGCCTTATGAAGAAGTTTGACGCGTCGGAATACGGCGGCGCGCCGCTTCTGGGACTCACCGGACTGGTCGTCAAGACACACGGTAATTCTACAGCCAAGGAGATTCAGGGCGGGATCGAGCAGTGCATTCTCTTCAAGGAGAAGCGCGTGAGCGAGCATCTCGCGAAGTCCATGGGACTGGAGACGGAATAAACATCAAGGAAAGGTGGACAATATGGATATCGAGTTCAAAAAGCTCTGTGGGATCATCGCGGATGTGCTCGGCGTAGACGCGGCGGAGATCACGACCGACACGACATTCGAGGACGACCTCGGCGCGGATTCTCTGGACATCGCGCAGATCGTCATGGGCATCGAGGAGGAGTTCGGCCTGGAAGTGGACCTTGACAGCATCGGCAAGATCACGACGGTCGGCGAGGCGCTGGACCTGATCCACGGCGCTGTGGAGGCCTGACCGCACAGCATGGAAATCGAAAATCTGGAGAAGAGCATGGGTTATCGCTTCCGGGATCGTTCGCTTCTGGAACGCGCGCTGACCCATTCTTCCTATGCAAACGAAAAGAAATCGGAACACACGGCGGACTACGAGCGCCTGGAGTTCCTGGGGGATGCGGTGCTGGAGATGGTTTCCAGCGCCTTCCTTTATAATCGGTATCCCGACGACCCGGAGGGAGAGCTGTCCAGGACGCGGGCGGCACTGGTCTGTGAGCCCGCGCTGTACAGGCGCGCGCAGGCGCTGGACCTGTCCTCCTACATCCGCGTCGGGAGAGGCGAGGAGCTGTCCGGCGGGCGGTTCCGGGAATCCATTGTCGCCGACGTGATGGAGGCGATCATCGGGGCCATGTACCTGGACAGCGGCAGCGTCGCGGCGCCGGAGCGGTTCATCCGGACCTTCATCCTGCTGGAGCCGGATGAGATGCGCCTCAGGCACGACGCGAAGACGGCCCTGCAGGAGCTCGTGCAGAGCGAAGGCAGACAGGTGACCTACACGCTGCTGTCGGAGACGGGGCCCGACCACGAGAAGACATACCGGATCCGGGTCTCCCTCGAAGGGGAGACGCTCGGGGAAGGCGAGGGACGTTCCAAGAAGGCGGCCAGCCAGGAGGCGGCGTATGACGCCCTGCGGCGGCTCCGCGGCATCGGGACGGCCGGCGACCAGCGATAGAAAGCAAGCACTACATGTATCTGAAGAGTATCGAGATCCAGGGGTTTAAGTCTTTTGCGAACAAACTCCGCTTTGAATTCCATAACGGCATCACCGCGATCGTCGGTCCCAACGGGAGCGGCAAAAGCAACGTCGCGGACGCGGTCCGGTGGGTGCTGGGCGAACAGAGAGTCAAGCAGCTGCGGGGCTCGTCCATGCAGGATGTTATTTTTGCGGGGACGGAGCACAGGAAGCCGCTTGGCTTTGCCTATGTGGCGATCACACTGGACAACAGTGACAGAGGCCTGCCGATCGACTACGGCGAGGTGACCGTCGCGCGCCGGATCTACCGCAGCGGCGAGAGCGAGTACCTGATGAACGGCGCCACATGCCGGCTCCGCGACATCCAGGAGCTCTTCTACGACACCGGCATCGGCAAGGAAGGCTATTCCATCATCGGCCAGGGCCAGATCGAGAAGATCCTGAGCGACAAGCCGGAGGACCGCCGGGAGCTCTTCGACGAGGCGGCCGGCATCGTGAAGTTCAAGCGCCGCAAAGAGACCTCGCTGAAGAAGCTGAACAGCGAGCGCGACAACCTCGTCCGGATCAACGATATCCTGCAGGAACTCGAGCGGCAGGTCCCTTCTCTGGAGAAGCAGTCGGAGAAGGCGAAGATCTACCTGAAGACCCGGGAGGAGCTTCGCGTGCTCGACGTGAACGCTTTCCTGCTGGAGAACGAGGCCTCCATGAAGCAGCTGGAGGAGCTGGAAGGCAAGGAGAGCATCGCCCGCGCGGACCTGCAGACGCAGACGGCCCGCCAGGACGAGGTGAAGGCGGAAGCCGAAGTCGTCAGCGCAGAACTGGCGGAGGCGGAGAAGCAGATCGAGGAGCTGCGGGGGAAGATCACCAGCGCCAGCGTGATCCGCAGCCGGCTCGAGGGCGACAGCAAGGTCCTCGAGGAGCAGATCCGCGGCGCGCAGCAGAACGAAGAGCATTTTCGAGACAGACAGGCCGCGATAGGCGCACAGATCCGCGCGAGAGAAGAGGAACAGGCGGCGATCCTGGAGAAGAAGACCTCGATCGACGGCACGGCAGCCTCGCTCATCGCCGCGAAGGAGAAGGCCTCCGCCGTCCTCGCGGAGACCGAGGAGAAGATCCGGGAGACCGGCGGACAGCTCGACAGCGGCAGGGAGAAGATCCTGGAGATCGTCTCCGCGCGTGCCACCATCAAGTCCAGGCTCGCGATGCTGGAGACGAAGGCCCAGCAGCTCGAGACGCAGAAGCAGGACAACCGCAGAAGGCTCGACGAGCTGTCCACGAGCGGCACGGAGCACGAGGAGCGGATCGCGCAGCTGCGGGAGCAGTTCGCGCAGATCAGCGCGCAGATCACGGAAGACCAGAAGCGCCAGAAGGAGGTCGAGCAGGAGATCGGCTCCATCAAGGGGATCCTGTCATCGGAGGACGAGAAGCTGCGGGCGGCCCAGCTGCAGTACCACCAGGACCGGTCGAAACTGGACGCCCTGATCAACCTGGCGGAGCGCTACGAGGGATTCGGCGGGAGCGTCCGGCGCGTGATGAGCTGCCGGAAATCGGAGCCGGGCCTGATCGGCGTCGTCGCCGACCTCTTTAAAACTGAGAAAAAATACGAGACCGCCATCGAGACCGCCCTCGGCGGCAGCATCCAGAACATCGTCACGGAGGACGAAGGGACCGCCAAGCGCATGATCGGGCTGCTCAAGCGCGAGAAGGCCGGGCGCGCGACCTTCCTGCCCCTGACGTCCCTGCGCGGGTCGCAGGAGCTGAAGCAGAAGGAGATCCTCCGGGAGCCCGGTGTGATCGGACTCGCGGACAGTCTCGTGCGGACCGACGAGAAGTACCGCCCGGTGGCAGAGAGCCTGCTGGGGCGGATCGTGATCGTCGACAATTTCGACCACGCGGCGGCGGCCGGCAGGAAGTACCGGCAGGGCGTGCGCATGGTGACGCTGGACGGCGAGCTCTTCGCGCCCGGCGGCGCGATCAGCGGCGGCGCGTTCAAGAACAGCAGCAACCTCCTGGGCAGACGCCGGGAGATGGACGAGCTGCGCAGGAAAGTTGCCGCCGACGAGGAGGAGGCCCGTTCCCACGAACAGGCCATCGAGGACACGAAGACGCGGCGCAACGGCCTGCGCACGGAGCTCGAGCAGCTGCGGCAGTCGCTGCAGACGGCCGTCCTGAGACAGAATACGGCGCGCCTCAGCATCCGGGCAGAGCAGGAGAAGCAGAGAGAAGCCGCGGGAAGCGCGGAGCAGCTGCAGCAGGAGAGCGAGACCATCGAGCGCCAGATCCGGGAGACGCTCTCGGACAGGCTCAAGGGGGCGCAGGAGCTGCAGACCTCCGAGCAGCAGGAGCAGGAGCTCTCCGCCGCGACGGCACAGCTGGAGGAGACGCTGGCGCAGCTGCGGCAGCAGGAGACCGAGCAGGCCTCCGAGGCCGGCAGCTGGGACGTGGAGATCACGAAGGCCTCCCAGCAGCAGCGCTTCGAGCAGCAGAACCTGGAGCGCGTGGAGGAGGAACTCGCGCGTTTCCGCGGAGAACTTGCGGAGATCACGGCGGGCATCGAGGAGAGCGTCCGCGACCGCGAGGAGCGGGCGGAGCGGCTCGCCACGCTGCGGGAGAGGATCGAGACTTCCTTCTCCGTGCAGGATGACGGAAAGAAGGAACTGGAGGAACTGACGGACCGCCGCAGCGAGCTGGGCGGACGCCAGAAAGAGATCCTGCGGGAGCGCGAATCGCTCGCCGACACGGTGGCGGCACTGGACAAGGAGTGCTTCCGCCTCGCGACGAGACGGGAACGCCTGCAGGAATCCGTGGACAGCCAGGTCGCCTATATGTGGGAGGAGTACGAGCTGACCCTCTCGCAGACACGGGCGCTCCGGGACGAGACGCTGTCCGACCTGCCGGCCCTCCGGAAGGAGATCGCGGGCAAGAAGGCGGCGATCCGGGACCTCGGCAGCGTCAACGTGAACGCGATCGAGGAGTACAAAGAGCTGATGGAGCGCTACACGTTCCTGAAAGCCCAGCACGACGACCTCATTCAGGCGGCGGAGACGCTCGAGAAGATCATCGCCGAGCTGGACGACGCCATGAGGAAGCAGTTCCGGGAGCAGTTCGACCGGATCATGCAGGAGTTCGACAAGGTCTTCAAGATCATGTTCGGAGGCGGCGCCGGCAGGCTGGAGCTCATGGAGGATACGGACATTCTGGAGGCCGGCGTGCGGGTCATCGCGCAGCCGCCGGGCAAGAAGCTGCAGAACATGATGCAGCTGTCGGGCGGCGAGAAGTCGCTGACGGCCATCGCGCTGCTCTTCGCCATCCAGAACCTGAAGCCCTCGCCTTTCTGTCTGCTGGACGAGATCGAGGCGGCGCTGGATGAGAACAATGTCAACCGTTTTGCCGGATATCTGCATAAGCTGACGGAGCACACGCAGTTCATCGTGATCACGCACAGGCGCGGCACGATGGAGGAGGCGGACCGGCTCTACGGCATCACGATGCAGGAGAAGGGCGTGTCCACCCTCGTGAGCGTGGACCTGATCGACAAGGAACTGGACGCATAGGGACAGCTTGGAACGGAGTGGGATATGGCTGAGAAAACAGGCTTTTTTGCCAGACTGAAAGCGGGTCTGATGAAGACCAAGCAGAACTTCACGGACAGCTTCGAGCAGGTCTTCAACGACTACGAGAAGGTCACCGATGAGTTCCTGGACGAGCTCGAGGAGACCATGATCCGCGGGGACATCGGCATCCGCACGACGGAGGAGCTGCTGGACGACCTGCGGGAGAAGGTCCGCGACGAGAGGATCCGCTACGCGGCGGACTGCCGGCAGGAACTGCTCCTGGGCATCCGCAACAAGATGAAACAGGACGCGCACGCGTACGACTTCGAGAAGGGACCGGCGGTCATTCTCGTCGTGGGCGTCAACGGCGTCGGCAAGACGACCACGATCGGCAAGCTGGCGTCGAGCTATAAGAAGGCCGGCAAGCGCGTGCTCATCGCCGCGGCGGACACGTTCCGTGCGGCAGCCAATGAGCAGCTGACGGTCTGGGCGAAGCGCGCAGGGGTGGACCTGATCGGCGCCCCGGAAGGCGCGGACCCGGCCAGCGTCGTCTATGACGCCGTGCAGGCGGCCAAGGCCCGCCGCATCGACCTGCTCTTCGTCGATACCGCCGGAAGACTGCACAACAAGAAGAACCTGATGAACGAGCTCGCGAAGATCGACCGCATCATCACCAGGGAATTCCCTGACTGCTACCGCGAGAACTGGGTCGTCCTGGACGCGACGACCGGCCAGAACGCCATCTCGCAGGCGCGGGAGTTCTCGCAGGCGACGCAGCTGACCGGCATCGTGCTGACCAAGATGGACGGCACGGCCAAGGGCGGCATCGCGATCGGCGTGCAGAGCGAGCTGGATGTGCCGGTGAAGTTCATCGGCGTAGGAGAGAAGATCGAGGATCTGCAGCACTTCAACCCCGATGAGTTCGTGGATGCGCTGTTCTATTGATCCGGACTTACGGGAGGGCCCATGAGCGACAGAGAAGAACTGACACTGCAGAGATTTGAAGAGGCCTGCGAGATCGTCGGCAGGGTGACGCTGGACACCGAGCTCATCTACTCGGACCACTTCAGCGAGCTGACCGGCGGCAAGGTCTACCTGAAGCCGGAGAACATGCAGAGGACCGGCGCCTACAAGGTGCGCGGCGCCTATTACAAGATCAGCACCCTCGCCGAGGAGGACCGGCGCAAAGGCCTGATCACCGCGTCGGCCGGCAACCACGCCCAGGGCGTCGCCTACGCCGCCCGCGAATTCGGCGTCAAGGCGGTCATCGTCATGCCTACGACGACCCCTCTGATCAAAGTCAACCGCACCAAGGCCCTCGGCGCCGAGGTGATCCTGTTCGGGGATGTCTACGATGAGTCCTGCGCCTACGCGCTGCAGCTGGCGGAGGAGAAGGGCTACACCTTCATCCATCCCTTCGACGATCCGGCCGTGGCCACCGGGCAGGGGACCATCGCGATGGAGATCATCAAGGACCTCCCGCTGGTGGACATCATCCTCGTGCCGGTCGGCGGCGGCGGACTGGCCACCGGCGTCAGCACGCTGGCCAAGCTCCTGAAGCCCAACGTCAAGGTGATCGCGGTCGAACCCGCCGGCGCGGCCTGCCTGCAGGCCTCCCTGCAGAAGGGAGAGGTCGTGACACTTCCGACGGTCAGCACGATCGCGGACGGCACGGCCGTCAAGACGCCCGGACACCGGATCTTCCCGTACCTGCAGCGCAACCTGGACGGGGTCATCACGGTCCCGGACGAGGAGCTCGTCGTGGCTTTCCTGGACATGGTCGAGAACCACAAGATGGTCGTCGAGAATTCGGGCCTCCTGACCGTCGCGGCGCTCAGGCACATCGACGCGAAGGGGAAGAAGGTGGTCTCCATCCTGAGCGGCGGCAACATGGACGTGATCACCATGTCCAGCGTCGTCCAGCAGGGGCTGATCCTGCGCGACCGGATCTTCACGATCTCGGTCCTGCTCCCGGACAAGCCGGGCGAACTCCACCGCGTCTCCGGCATCATCGCCGAGGCGAACGGCAATGTCATCCGTCTCGAGCACAACCAGTTCGTCTCCATCAACCGCAACGCGGCCGTGGAGCTGCGGATCACGCTCGAAGCCTTCGGCACCGAGCACAAGAAGAGCATCATCCGCGCCCTGGCCGATCACGGATATGAGGTGCGGCAGGTGCAGATCAGTATCTGAGCATTGCCCGCGGGCCCGGCCCGCGGACCGCATTTGAGAGGTCTATGGACAGAGCGAGCAAGGACGGGAACCCCAACCGGCGGTTCACCCTCTATCTGATCAATATCATCATACTCTCCGCCGTCACGCTCTTCGCCGTCGCCTCGGCGGTGATCACGCGCACGCGCCTGGACAGGACCCTGCAGTCGATCGAGGACGGGCAGGGCGGAAGCACGGCCCGGCTGCACGAGGTGCGCGAACAGGTCGCGACGGACGCGCGCCTGGAGGTGCTCGGGGAGATCCGGGATTCGCTGGAGGCGGGGGAATCGACCCTGTCGGTGCTCCGGGAGCTGTTCCCCGGGGACATCGTGACCTACAGCGGCGGGAAGTACTATTTCACCTCGGTGAACCCGCTGGCTGCCGCGAAGACCGTGACGGCCGAGAACCTGGTCTTCGGCGAGGACGGGTCCGTGCGCACGGAAGGGGCGCCTGACGGCACCATCGTACAGCGGGGCATCGACGTGTCGGAGCTCAACGGCGAGATCGACTGGAGCCGCGCCGCGGAGAACGGCATCTCCTTCGCCATGGTCCGCCTGGGCTATGTCGATGCGGACGGCTCGGTCCGGGAGGACAGGCGCTTCGCCCGCAACTTCGCCGGCGCCCTGCAGAGCGGGATCCGGGTGGGCTGCTACATGGAGCTCACCGGGGACGACGAGGAGACGCTCCTGGCGCAGACGCGGTTCTTCGCGGACACTATGGAGCCTTACGGCAGCCGCATCACGTTTCCGGCGGCTCTCCGGATCAGCCTGGCGGAAGGCGGCGAGGAGGAGGCTGTGTCCCTGCGCGCGCAGAGGACGGAGGCCCTCGAAAAGGCCTGCGCGCTCCTGGAGGAGAGAGGCTTCACGCCGATGATCGGCGGGGACCTGACGGCGCTCTCCCTGTGCGCGGATATCAGCGGCCTGCAGGAGAGGGATATCTGGTACACCGGCGCCGACGCGTCGCTGGCGTATCCCTACGACTGGACCATGTGGCAGTACCGCTCCGGCGTCCCCATCGAGGGCATCGAAGGGGCCGTGGAGCTGGATGTATACGTGACCGTACAATGACACTGTCGGAGCACTGACTCCCTTCCGGAGGGGGCGGTGCTCCGAACGATTATGAGACAGCGAGGCAGAGATGGAGAAGATCGTCGAACAGGGGATCCTGTATGATTTCTACGGACCGCTCCTGACGGAGCACCAGCGCAAGATCTATGAGCTGGCGGTGTATGAGAACCTGTCCCTGATGGAGATCGCGGAGTCGGAGGGGATCAGCAAGCAGGCCGTGCACGACCTGCTGCGCCGCGCGACGTCCCAGATGCGCACCTACGAGGAGCGGCTCGGCATGATCGGCAGATTCCGCAAGATCCGCAGTGCCGCGGAGACGCTGCGGGAGGCCGCGCGGCAGCCGGACAGCGGGGATCTTCCGGCGGTCGCCGCGGAGATCGCGGACCGGATCCTGAACGATCTCGGATAAGATGAAAAGGTCAAGAAAAAATACTTGACACCCGCAGGATTCCTGCTAGAATAGAACAAGTCGGATCAGCAGAAGGAGAAGTGTGCATGGCATTTGACAGTCTCACCGAGAAACTGACAAATATATTCAACGGACTGCGTGGCAAGGGCAAGCTTACCGAGCAGGACGTGAAGACCGCGCTCCGGGAAGTGAAGCTGGCCCTTCTGGAAGCGGACGTGAACTTCCGCGTCGTGAAGCGGTTCGTGGCCACGGTCGAGGACCGCGCGATCGGACAGGACGTCATGAACGGCCTGAATCCCGCCCAGATGGTCATCAAGATCGT